>JBJESC010000434.1:0-1634 GCA_051882615.1 Oscillospiraceae bacterium | reverse complement strand
CTCATGGTGGCGGGCGCGGTGCGCCCGCTTGGGGGCTTCGCCCCCAAACCCCCGAGGGGTATTCGACAGACAAAATTCCCCCGTCCTTTTCGAACGGGGGAACGAGCTTGTCGAAAAAGTCCAAAAACAGGCTGGCGAGAAAGGTGCAGATACGCGCATTATCCGCTTCGCGGAAAACGCTGAAACGTCGCCACGGCTAGGCTTTGTTTTGATTGCCCTCTGTTGGGCGGCGTCCTTGCCGCCCTTTTGGGGCAATCTGCAAACATCGTGTTTGCACTGCCATTGTTACGTTGACGAAGTAGATGCGCCTTTATCGACAGCCTGTCCCCCGTCCTTTCGAACGGGGGAACTCCTATCCAATCAGAGCCTGATTATTGGTGGCGGGCGCGGTGCGCCCGCTTGGGGGCTTCGCCCCCAACCCCCCGAGGGATATTCGACAGACCAAAATTCCCCCGTCCTTTCGAACGGGGGAACGCTTATTCAGTCAAATCCGAATTACTTCGAATCAGCGGAGAGCCGCCACAAACCTTGCAATCCGAAAATCACTCTTTAGCGGAGAGCCGCCTGTGCAGCAGCAAGCCTTGCAATCGAAAAATCACTTTGTTTCTTATTTTCTTTTTGAAAGAAAATCTCAAAGATAATTATCTGAGCGCAGCCTGTGCAGCAGCAAGTCTTGCGATCGGAACGCGGAACGGTGAGCAGGATACATAATCCAGACCGATTTCGTGGCAGAACTCAACAGATGTCGGGTCGCCGCCGTGCTCGCCGCAGATACCGCAGTGCATCTCGGGACGTACGCCCTTACCAAGCTGAATTGCCATCTTCATCAGCTTGCCAACGCCTGTCTGGTCGAGCTTAGCAAACGGATCGTTCTCGAAAATCTTAGCGTCATAGTATGCGCCGAGGAACTTGCCTGCGTCATCACGGGAGAAGCCGTATGTCATCTGAGTGAGGTCGTTTGTACCGAAGCAGAAGAACTCAGCTTCCTTAGCAATATCGTCAGCAGTAAGAGCTGCACGAGGAATTTCAATCATAGTACCAACGGAGTACTTGATGTCAGCGCCTGCAGCAGCGATTACTTCGTCAGCAGTCTTAACAACTATGTCCTTAACGTACTTCAGCTCCTTAACCTCGCCTACCAGCGGAATCATAATCTCGGGAGCAACCTTCCAATCGGGGTGCTTCTTCTGTACGTTAATAGCTGCCTTGATAACAGCCGCAGTCTGCATCTTTGCGATCTCGGGGTATGTTACTGCAAGACGGCATCCGCGGTGACCCATCATCGGGTTGAACTCGTGGAGCGACGCGATAATGTTCTTGATAGTCTCAACAGACTTGCCCTGTGCCTTAGCAAGAGCCTCAATGTCAGCTTCCTCGGTAGGAACGAACTCGTGCAGAGGCGGGTCGAGGAATCTGATGGTAACGGGATTACCCTCAAGCGCCTCGTACAGAGCCTCGAAGTCGCCCTGCTGCATAGGCTCAATCTTTGCGAGAGCTGCTTCTCTCTCCTCAACGGTGTCGGAGCAAATCATCTCGCGGAATGCTGCAATTCTGTCAGCTTCGAAGAACATATGCTCGGTACGGCAAAGACCGATACCCTCAGCGCCCAGCTCTCTTGCCTTCTTAGCGTCAGC
>JBJESC010000433.1:0-6151 GCA_051882615.1 Oscillospiraceae bacterium | reverse complement strand
CAATTACAGCTTCTCAATCCAGCCCATTTCATCGGCAAGCTTGCCGTACTGCATACCGGTCATGGTGTCGTAAAGCTTCTGGGTGAGCTTGCCAATCTTGTTATCGCCGATTTCCATAACCTTATCGCCCCAGCGCAGATGTCCTACGGGAGAAACAACCGCCGCAGTACCCGTGCCGAATACTTCGTCCAGCTTGCCTGCGTCGTAAGCGTCAGCGACTTCCTGAATGGAAATTCTACGCTCGGAAACCTTCATTCCCCACTTGCGGCAGAGCTCCAGAACGGACTTTCTGGTGATACCCGAGAGTACCGAGCCCTGAAGCGCGGGAGTAACGAGCTCGCCGTCAATAACGAACATAATATTCATAGAGCCTACTTCCTCTATGTACTTCTGCTCGATACCGTCAAGCCAGAGCACCTGCGAGTAGTTGAGCTTGTGAGCGTCGTCCTGAGAGTGGAGCGAAGCCGCGTAGTTACCGCCTGTCTTGGTGAAGCCCATACCGCCTCTTACCGCGCGGACGTACTTCGTTTCAACGTAAATGGAAACAGGGTTAAGACCTGTCGAATAGTAAGCGCCCGAGGGGCTGCAGATAATCATAAAGTAATACTTATCGCCGGGACGAACGCCGAGGAACGGGTCAGCCGCGAAGATAAACGGGCGAATGTACAGCGAAGCGCCGTCCGAGTGGGGAACCCAATCCTTATCCACCTCAACGAGGGTGTGGAGCGCCTGCAAAGCGTCCTCAACGGGGATTTCGGGGATAACAAGACGCTCTGCGGAGATGTTCATACGCTTGAAATTCTCCTCGGGACGGAAGAACTGGATAGAACCGTCTGCGGTTCTGTAAGCCTTCATACCCTCAAAGATTTCCTGTCCGTAGTGCAGCACCATCGCCGCAGGAGAGAGCTCGATATTTCCGTAGGGAACAACGCGTGCGTCGTGCCAGCCCTTGCCGGTATCGTACTCCATAATGAACATGTGGTCGGTGAAGATGTGGCCGAAGCCAAGCTTGCTTTCGTCCGTGGGCTTTGCCTTGGGCGCGGTGGTTTTTTCAATTCTGATTTCCATAGCAGTAACCTTCCTTTTCATTCGTATATCAGCGGGCTTTCGGAACACGTCCAAAAGCCGTAAATCACACAGTTTCATTCTAGCACTTTTTTAAAATAATGTCAATAGGGGGAGATAAAAAAAGCGGGGCTGCGCCCCGAAGCCCGCTCGGGGGCAAGCCCCCGAACCCCCACCAGCCCTTTCCCCAAGGGAAAGAGGGATGTTTCGGGGCGGCTGCCCCGAAACCCGCTCGGGGGCAAGCCCCCGAACCCCCACCAGCCCTTTCCCCAAAGGAAAGGGGGATGTTTCGGGGCGGCTGCGCCGAACCCCGCTCGGGGGCAAGCCCCCGAACCCCCACTAACCCTTTCCCCAAGGGAAAGGGGGGATGTTTCGGGGCTGCGCCCCGAACCCCGCTCGGAGGGCAAGCCCCCGAACCCCCACCAGCCCTTTCCCCAAGGGAAGAGGGGATGTTTCGGGGCTGCGCCCCGAACCCCGCTCGGAGGGCAAGCCCCCGAACCCCCACCAGCCCTTTCCCCAAGGGAAAGGGGGAGAATTGCTTAGGTTCACTAAAATGAAAATCGCCCCTCCACACAGGGAAGGGCAATTTGTTTTATACCACCGAGTATGTCGCATCGGGATTTCTTCTGACATAGCCCGCGATTTCCAGCTCCATCAGTATTTCCAGAACCGTTCTGTAATAAATCTCCGTGCGCACCACAATCATTTCCAAGTCCAGAGTTTCCTTTACCAGCGCATTATATACCTTTTGCGACTCCTCATCAAGGTCTTTGGGAACCTTTCTTCCCGAACTATCCACAGCGGCGGGTTTATTGGGTTTCGCGGGTTTTGCGGGTGCGGAGGGCTTTGAGGACTTTGCTTTAGCCAACCTTTTCGCCGCTTCCTTCGCCGCTGCCGAACCGTACTCTATGGGACCGTCCTCGCCGTAATGTATCGCGTTGATAACGTCCTTATACCCGAAGACGGGAGTTGCGCCCTCGCGGTGGAGAATTTGCGCGCCGAAATATCTCGCCTCCGTAATATCGTGCGGCGGGACATAGAACACCCTGCGCCGCTGCTCAAATGCGTGGTTAGCCGTAAGCAGCGCACCGCTGTGAGCCGAAGCCTCCAGCACCAGCACCGCGTCCGACAATCCCGAAATAATGCGGTTGCGCATATCGAAATAGCCGCGCGGAACCTCCGTATCCGGCAGAAGCTCGCTTATTATCGCGCCGCCGTGTTCGAGGATTTCCTCTTTCAGCTTCTCGTTCTCGGCGGGGTAGTTCACGAGATGACCGCAGGCAAGCACTCCCGCAGTTACTCCGTTTCCGTAGAACGAAGCTATATGCGCCGCCGCGTCAAGTCCTACCGCCAAGCCGCTGACTATCACAACACCCGTTCTCGAAATCATAAGGCACAGCGAGTCGGTCATTTCCTTGCTATACGGCGACGGAGTGCGCGTTCCCACCGCCGCTACGGCTTTTCTGTTTCTGAACAGCCCTTTATTGCCCTTAACGAAAAGCACAATCGGGGCATTGTCAATACGGCGCAGGTTTTCGGGATAATCAGCGCTGTCATAAGTCACAATCGAAATCCCGTTATCCGCGCACTGCTTCTGCAACGCGCGAACGTTTCCCAGACGCACTTCAGCCGCCCGCTTGTTCTCCGCCGCGCTGAGGAACGGAAAAACTCTGTCCCGCACCTGAACGCACGCCCGTTTTATGTCGTATCCGCTGTTCAGCAGAACAGCCCCCGTTTTCGGGTTGTGCGGCTGCATTACCAACAGCAGCCACAGCCACATTTCTTCCGCAGAATCCACGGCTTAAACCTTGAATACTGCCGAGGAGAACGCAGGCATGGTAAGTCCCGCAAGCTCCTTTTCCTCGCCCGAAAGCAGGTCTGTATACTTTCCGCTCATATTGAGGTTGAACGTGAACGGCGCACCGTCCGCGTTGATTACGGTGATAAGCGTATCTCCGTCAGCCGAACGGCTGAACGCATACTGCCTGTTCGTGAGCTGAATCTGCTTGTAATCACCCTCGGAAGCGGCGGGGTGCTCCTTTACAATATCGCAAAGAGCGCGGATATGCGCGGTAAGGTCGCGGTGACCTTCCTTCTTCATCTTCTCCGCGTCAAACTCGGGACGAAGAACGTCGTCGTTTCCGCCGCGCTTGTCGCCCTCAACGCCGAATTCGCTTCCGTAGTAAACGGAGGGAATACCGGGCATCATAAACATCAATGTATAGATGAGCGGCAAATGCTCCTTAACCTTGAGAATAGTGGCAACGCGGGTTACATCGTGGTTGTCAACGAAGGTGTAGAGGTGCTTGCCGCGGTAAATGCACCAGTTCTCGCTGCCGAACTGACGGTTGATAGAGTGCGCTATCTCGAACATATTCATATCGTTGAAGCTGGAGAACAGTCCCTTATAGCACTCATAGTTGGTAACGCTGTCGAGCATATCGGGGTTGCACCACTGGTTGTAGTCGCCGTGGAGGGTTTCACCCAGCAGGAAGAAGTCCTCGGACAGCCACTTGCAGTGACCGCGAAGCTCCTTGAGGAAGTTTTTGTCGAGGCAGTATGCAACGTCAAGGCGCAGACCGTCAATTCCGAACTCGTTTCTCCAGCCCGTAATGCAGTCCTTTATGTACTGCTTAACCTCGGGATTGTAGAGGTTGAGCTTAACCAGCTCGTAGTGTCCCTCCCAGCCCTCGTAGTAGAAGCCGTCGTTATAGTTGGAGTTTCCCTCGCGAACGTGGAACCAGTCCTTCTTCGGCGAGGATAACTTGTGCTGACGAACGTCAACGAACTCCGCAAAGTCACGTCCGACGTGGTTGAACACGCCGTCAACGATAACCTTAATTCCGTTCTTGTGCAGCTCGGCGCAGACCTTCTTGAAGTCCTCGTTCGTGCCCAGACGACGGTCAATGGTCTTGTAGTCAATGGTGTCGTAGCCGTGAGCAACGCTCTCGAACACAGGCCCGAAGTAGATTGCGTTGCAGCCAAGCTCCTTGATGTGGGGAATATCGTCAATCAGCTTGAGGATTTTGTGCGTAGGCTCGCTTGTTCTGTCGTTCACACGCTCGCAGCCAAAGTATCCGATAGGGTAGATGTGATAGAATACCGCGTTTTCATACCATTTCATTTGAAAGCTCTCCTTATATACAACACGGCATACGCCGCGTATTGATTATACCCTTGCATTATACCACATAAGCCGATATTTGTCAAGCAATCCCCTCTCCACACACAATCACGGCGTTTCCCGTCTTTCAACCTATTCACCACGGTTTTTCACCCTTTTAACAGGGTTTTCAACCATCAAAGACAAGCTATAACCGCATTTTTTAGTTTTTACCCCGATTTTTGTTGAAAACTTATCCACAAACAGCACCTCTTTCAACTTTTCAACACAACTTTCCACAGTTTTGAACGTTGAAAATGTGGACAAATCTCTCCCTCCGCGCGGGGAGCGGGTTGAAAGAACAGGCGACTTTTTCGGGGGATTAAGAGTGTTTGGCTTCGCCGCGAGTTGGTCGCTTCGCTCCGAGTATGCGGCTTTGCCGCGAGCAGGTCGCTTCGCTCCGAGGGCGCGGCTTCGCCGCGAGTAGGTCGCTTCGCTCCGAGGGCGCGGCTTCGCCGCGAGCAGGTCGCTTCGCTCCGAGCAAGGGGGCGCTGCCCCCTTGAACCCCCGCTGGGGACGGAGTCCGTCCCCAGACCCCTGCCAAAGACTTGTATTGATATACCCTCGCTTCATCACGAGAACTTGTTATTTACAGTCGGTCGCCCTCCGCATAGGGTTCTTTTGTGGCACACTCCCAACCCGCAGCAAGAGGGTTTTGACGAGTCCCCAACCTTGAAGCGAAACCGCTCGTTGGTAATTCAATTGGGGATAGGGGCGCGCATCGCCGATAAAAAGGAAAACCCGCAACACCACGCATAAAGAAAAAGGAAAGTGGGTTCGGGAACTTGCCCCCAAAATGGGCGGGTGGTGAGCAGCCCTCGCCACAACAGGCTGTGTAAACGCTGTATTCAAGCCCTCGCACGGGCGCGGACGCTCAAAAAAATTAAAAAAACCTCTTGACAAGAGGACAAGAATACGATATAATAGTATGGTATGGCAATGTGCGGGATAGCTGTACGCTTTTATCCCGATGCATATAACAGAAAAATATAGGAGGAAAGAAAAATGAAGAGAACATACCAGCCCAAGAAGCTCCAGAGAAAGCACGAGCACGGCTTTATGAAGAGAATGGCTACCAAGAACGGAAGAAAGGTTCTGGCTCGCCGCCGCGCTAAGGGCAGAAAAAAGCTCACATACTGATTTAACGGCAATGCCCGATTTCAAGAAGAGATACGCCGTAATCAAGAACAACCGCGACTTCTCCGCCCTGTTTAAAAAGGGCGAGGGTGTGGTGTGCTACGCATTCGTGTGCTATATACGTCCCAGGCGCGGGGGAAAAAACCGCCTTGGGATAGTTACGGGCAAGAAAGTGGGCAACGCGGTTAAACGCAATCGGTCAAGGCGGATAATAAGAGAAGCATTCCGCCTTCTTGACCCGATTATCAAAGAAAAAACAAGTGGGCGCTATGACTTCGTGTTTGTCGCACGCGGACGGACGCCTTCGCTTAAAATGCAGCAGGTGCTGAGCCTTATGAAAAAGAACGTTCTTCCCAAGCTGCAATAACGCAAAACAATGAAATATATTTTCTTAGGGATTATCAAGCTGTATCGGCTTACATTGTCAAGAGTTCTGCCGCCGTGCTGCCGCTTCTATCCGACCTGTTCGCAATACGGGCTTATCGCTGTTCGCAGGTTTGGTGCGGTTAAGGGCGGTTATTTGACATTATGGAGAATTTTGCGGTGCAATCCGTTCGGGAAATACGGATACGACCCCGTTCCCGAGACATTCTGCCTGAGACCTGAAAAATATACCGTATCTGTACCCAAAAGCGAATGGGGCAGTTATGAAGATGACGGAACAAAAGACTAATCGCATTTCCGAAAGGAGTGAACACTGCCTTGACGTGGTTGTACAGCATTATCGGAACACCGCTGGGATACATTCTGTATTTTATATATGAGTTTATTTGCAGCAACGTTGGT
>JBJESC010000432.1:0-1639 GCA_051882615.1 Oscillospiraceae bacterium | reverse complement strand
TGCTTCGGCAACGGCTCGCCGAAAGCGCTCTACGACAAGTCGGACGGCTTTGCCCGCCGCTTGCTTATCCTCTCAACCAAGCCTAAACCGCCAAACCGCGAAGACAATCCGTTTCTTGCAGATAAGTTCATAGCTGAAAAGGAACGGGTGTTCTGCTGGATGTTGGACGGTCTGCGGCGGCTTATCAAGAACAATTTTCGGTTTACGGTAAGCGAGAAAACACGGGCGAATGTAGCCGAGGCGGTTGCGGAGAACTGCAATATCGTGGATTTCCTTGCAGAAGCGGCTGTCATCAGCGAGAGTTCCGCTATCAGCTCCACCACGCTCCACCGTGTGTATGTTGAGTGGTGCGAGGACAACGGCTTGACCGCCCTGAAGCGGGAAACCTTTATAAATTGGCTGAAATCCAACGCCGACAAATACAACATCAGATACCCCAACAACATCTACGAAAACGGCAAGCGTGTCCGAGGGTTTGAGGGAATTACTCTTAAAAGCTGAAATCGGTGTACAGGTGTACGATTGGCTTTACAATGCGGAATATCGACAACAACAGCGTGAACATAGGGTGTACAATGGCGTACAGAGTACAAGACCGGTACGCTGCCGTACATCTGCGGAAAGCCCGTCAAGCCGCTTGGTTATGCGGAATGTACGCCTGTACACCAAAAGCGGCTCAATTTTCCTTATAATTCTTTTCAGCTTTGCCTTGATTTTAGCGGACTGCGAATTATCTTGCAAAGCTGAAAAGAAGAAAACGGGGTCACTGCTTGCCGCAGCTCCCTGCCCCTGTCAGAGAGCCTTTCCGCCAAATTGCCGCATTTTCTTTTTTCAGATTTGGAGTTGGAGCCGTTGGTACTAGATGAAAACAAAGCCGCACTCGATGTCGGGTGCGGCTTGATATGGGTGTAAACTACTCGATAAATTAGGATTTGTCGGACTTTAAGCAAGTTGCTCTAAAACATCAATCAATTCGTTCCATTCGTGAATATGTAGATACTCACATTGTAGCGTTATATTTTCTAAAGATTCTTTATCAGTGTTGTTATCATATAAAACAGGATAAATGCCAACCTGAGAAGAACCTTCAATATCGGCTTTTGGATTATCACCGCAGTACCAGACTTCATCTGCACGAAGCCTTGATTTTTGAAGGGCAATATCAAACAGAATGCGATTTGGTTTTCGCATAAAGTAATCACTGGAGGTCATAACAAACTCAAAACGATTATTTGGCAAAAGCCGATTCAATCGTTCTGTCAGAGCTTCACTAGACCACAAGAGATTGCTTATGACAGCACTTCTGATACCCTTTCTGTTCAAATAGTCTAGCATTTTGTCCGAATCAGGCATAATCGCCCCCATAGATGCCCCGTTCCAAAACACGCTTTCCATTTCCAAAGGGGTAAGTGAAAACTCAATTCCAAGATATTCATATAATGCTCTATTACCAATCTGTCCACTAATATCATATCCAATTTTACGTACATTTTCGATGTTCTTTCCAAAAATCAATTCTGCACCTTTTATAACATCATCAAGAGTGCAGTTGTTTGGATTTTTCGTTACATATTTCAAAAGTTCTTGCGTTTGTCAAGAAAAAACTGATCCACTTGCTAAAAAAATTTTGAGCCACCAA
>JBJESC010000431.1:0-1647 GCA_051882615.1 Oscillospiraceae bacterium | reverse complement strand
TATCGCAAGGACAAGTGCGCCGCACTCCAGACTTTCGCCGTTTGCAGTGACAGAACGGATTTTTCCGCTTTTTAGGTCGAGCTTTTCAAGAGGCGACAAAAAGCGCACCGTGCCTCCAAGCTCAATTATACGGTTTCTCAGCCGTTTAACAACTCCGCGTAGCAAATCCGTACCAATATGCGGCTTAGCTTTAATTAGAATTTCCTTTGGCGCTCCGAATTCGCAGAGTTTGTCAAGCACGCGGGAGCAGAGCGGATCGTTTATACGGGTTGTGAGCTTTCCGTCGGAGAAAGTTCCTGCGCCGCCTTCGCCGAACTGAACGTTTGTACTTGAGTCAAGAATACCGTTCTTCCAATAGCCTTCAACTGCGGCAATACGTTCGTCCATTGCCGCACCGCGTTCAAGCACAACAGGCTTGTATCCGAATTCGCATAACGTAAGCGCACAGAACATTCCCGCAGGTCCAAAACCCGCTATAACAATGTTACCGTCCGCTTTTTCATTGCCAAAATTAACCTGAAGCTCACTGCTTTCATAAATCTTCACATTCGGGAATTTCTCAGCAAGCTTTTTTTCCCGCGCAGCACTAATAAGCTCGATATAAACCGAGCTTACGAAAGTTATACCGTGCCGAGCGTCTACGGAGGTTTTGTGAAGCTTGGCGGTTTTAATTTCACTCTTTGAAAGCTTCAGCAAAGAAGCCGCTTTTTCAATAGCGGCTTCTCTCGGCTGTTCAAGAGCAGTTTTAATTTGTGATACTATAATTGCCATTATCCTGTTACATTCGAGTTAGCGTTGATTGTTACCTTATAAGTGCCCGATACCCAACAGTTCTGACGAACACCCTTAATGGAAACCGAAACGGTTACGTCCTGCGTTCCTTCACGGAGAGTTACGCCCAGCAGATTTACATTTACGGTAAAGTCGCTTGATGTAAATTCGGAAAGCTTGTTGGATGGACCGATTACCGTGAACGTAAGCTGATTTGTTACAAGCGAAACGTCAAAGTTTTCGGGTGCATTGGTGATTGTGATGTTATTGCGGTTTACTCTGAAATCAAGGCTTCCGTAGTTATCAAATTTCCATTCGATAAGCGCGTTGTTGTTGCCCGAAAGGTTTTTATAGCCCTCGGGAAGAACAATCGGCATAAGCGTGTTTTTGTTAAGCTGAATATCACTTATATCAATTGCTCCTATATCAAGCGCCGAAAGCGCGTCAATTGTGTCGTCGGGCGCTGCTATTGTCAGCGTCTTAGGCTGAATTTCATAATACAGACTATCAATATCAAAATTACTTGGATAATTGGTAATTGAGATTTTCAGAGGAAGCTCTTTCTGTCTGTAAATCGGTATTTCCACGGCGATAGTCTCGGGAGAAAGCGTAAGTTCATCGGTAGGAATACGTGTTCCCGCAGCATTGAACATAAACAGTTCGCTGTTTGTTCTGCTGGATTCTTTCAGTTCTCCGTGATATGTGCTTCGAGCCTCAACCTTGGATATACTGTTGACAATACTTGCAGAACCGGTTACCGTGATTTTCGCAGGAGAAGCCACAAGCTCGTCAACGTAGTAGTTCTCAGGCAGACTTATATCTGGAGCGGTGGGGATAACCGATATTTCCTTGGTGATAATCTCATCAACGGTAAGA
>JBJESC010000430.1:0-6208 GCA_051882615.1 Oscillospiraceae bacterium | reverse complement strand
CGTCAAAATAGCAAAATGCATTGGACATTTTGTCCAATAACCCCTTTATAATTGTGTTTTTATTTTCATCCATGAGACTTACTCCTTATTCATTTTAAAATTATAGTCATTTAGTTCCAGCCACAATTATAATACTACTATGCAACAAGAGTCAACAACAAGGTTGCGTAATGGTGTGTAATATAGGAATTAGTAGCTAATTTAATCCTCATTTTAAGGGTATTTGTCATCTTTCATATTTTTTCAATAGTGCCGACAACCCTTTCTCTATCAAAATAATCAAGTTTGCAAGATAATCCCAACAATCGGAAAACACCTTCTCCAAAGTGAGTATCATAGTTGTCTATGAAATCGTTGGCTCCTTGGGGATCAAAAAACAAGTCAGAAGTTTATTACGATTTTATGACTGTGGTGAGTCAGATCCTGACATGTGGTTTAGTCAAATCATTAAGCGAATAAAAAACAACCTTGTTTGCAAATGAGTAATAGCCAAGCGCCTCTTTACTGGGGGAATTATTATGTTGGGAAATATACCATTTACTTGGAGATAAAATTTCTTCAATAAGTTCCATGTATTCACCGTCAACATATGACATAGAATGCCCCATTACACAAATTCGATCAATATTATGAATATTGTTCAAAAATTCTTTCAATTTATTCAGCTGTATATTTTTTCTCCAATTTTCATAAAACATGACAATTTTTTCCCGCTGTGAATCGACGTAATAGTCTCTGCTATCATCTAAAGGATCAAAATGGTATTTTCTATACTCATCTGCATTTTTTCCTTCTCTATATCCAAATAATAACCCATCATTATCTTCAAAATATCCATGAATATGTAAAATCGGAATTCCTTCTATTTCATACAATTCCTCCAGTGTAGATGTATAATTAAAACTTAAAATTGCATCATTCTCCATAAATACGTTATTAAGCTTTGCTTCCGTATCATATAATAGTTCATTTGCATTTTCCACCATTTCAGACAAGTTTTCTTCTATCACAAAAGATAAATCAGATAAATAACTTTCCATATTAAAAATCGTTCCATCCCTATCGCTCTCGTGATCAGACAAATAATCTGGCATAGTGAGATTTTGCTCTTCTATTTCATCCAAATTCATCTTACCTAATGAATTTTCATATTCGCCCCAATCAACTCCATAATTCAAAAAGATTTCCAAAGCATTATCAATATCTCCATCAACTCTTTTACTAGATAAAATCTCACAAAAGTTACTAGTGTGCGTTGGTAATCCATGAAACATATCAAAACCATTTCCAATAATAAACAAGGTGTTCTTTTTCATAATTCCTCCAAAAATTTAAAGATAATACACAATTATCCCACGCCAGGCAGCCCTAACCACATACCATTATAGCACCCCGTTTATTCACATTTTTACCCGCCATATTCCAGAACGGAAGATACTGCACGAACGGTAACGGAATCTATGTTTTCGTTATAATTCGACACTGCTGTTTGTGACATTTCACTTTAATTTGACTTGGATTTAGGCTCACTGCTTAATCCCTGCTCTGAACTTACGAACAAAATCTGACAAGGCATTTTCCGTCCGATTTTATTCCTTTGTCGGTTTTTCAAGTCGGGATTTTTCTTCGTGAACAAACTGCACCATCGATTTATAAAGCAATCGGTTCATTGCAATTATCAACAACAAAGCGACGCAAAATTCTCTCGGACAAGTACCCGCGAAACAAAATAGTAATATAACCATTATGCACCGTTTGCAGTCGCAGTGACTTTAGGTGTCATTCATGCTTTTCTTTCGTTTTGAGTTCGTCAATATAGCGATGGACACCCGTAAAGTAACCTTTAAGTATGAGTGCCGTTGTATCTTTGTCCAATTTCATATAATAGCCCGTTCCGGGTCCTTGAGGTCCACGGTATGAGTTATGTCGGGAACAAATCGGAAGTATATATACATCTCCGCCCGGATCAATTTTGCTTGCAACAGTTGCATTCAAAATAACATGTCCGCCCTTAAGAGTTCCTTTTGGGGAGCATCCCGAGACACCCAAATTATAAAATTTCCCATCGGTACAGCAACAAGATGCATCATTTCCACCATTTGCCACATCCTCCCATAGTTTTATCCAAGTGTTTCCTCCTATTCTAGGATCATTTGTGCTGCCTATTACATTTGCAAATTGAGTTCCTGCCGAAACGGGATACGGTGTTGCTCCTGTCGATCTTAACGGAAGTATGACGTACTCGTCCGAATACTCCTCTTCGGGATTCCAAAAACCCGCGAAAGACGCACCGTCCTCGTCATCAAGCTTATACACCACTCTGCAATATTTCTCCTGCTCCTCTGTAAGCTCCAGAGCCGCACACTTATTCGAAACAGGGAAATTATCCAAAAAATATGCCATATATGCCTCCTATTCAACAGTTCCAACGCATTTATGCGACATTCTACCGCCTTAGTCAAAGGCTCTAAAAGCGTGCTCCAAATGCTATGGACATACGCAATTTTTCCATATCCACATTAAAAACATAATCCTTGCTGCCTGATACGTTTGCTTTAACCGAGCTTTGATTGCTAAGCAAAACTCTCTACTCGGAAGATATAGTTTATTTCGGCTCGGACAGCTCTTAGCGCTTTTTCGTTATAAACTATTTTTCTTGTTTTGGTTTATGCTGCTGACCAAATCCGCAAGTTCCTCCCGGAATTTCTCGGACTTTGGCGGAGCAGACATTACTCTGTTGTTTGAAAACGCCAGCATCTTTCTCTTGGTTTCATCAACTCTGTCTCGGCTCAAGGGTAATTCTACGCCGCACATCATTATTACATTTTCAACCTTTTTCGTATCACTGTAATCGAAAATTCGCCATCCCCCTTTCGTTTAACCGAGAACCTCGTTTCTGTGCTGAATAAGCAGCTCCTTACACTTTCTCACAAAGTCAATGATTGTAACATTTTCGTTGTCGGACGCAGACGAACTTTCCAAAGAAATGCTATTGTCTGCGGGCGTAGCTTCTATGTAATACCCGATTATCTGCGGGTCTGTGAAACGAATTGTAGTACTATTGGATTTGCTTGAAACATGAGCACCGCTAGCCGATGCTGAGCTTGACGAAGACTTGCTGCCGCTGAAGAACAGGAAACCTCCGCCCTTGGCCGCGTGCTGCTCCATAGCCATTGCAGTTTCGCTTGAAACGGCTTTTTCCGTTGTTAATCTCACGGTCATATCTCTCGCCACCACAAATGCCATCGGGAAGCTCGGGAACACGCAGTCAGCCATCTTCTGCAGCCTGTCACCGTCAAATTCGGACGTGGAAACATTATTCGGAGAGATTTTCCGAGAGGACACATTATACATATCCCCCGTCAGGGTAAACAAGCCCGGATTAAACCAATCACGCTCTATCTCCACCTTTGCAACAGACATTCCTATCTCTATCGTGCACTTATCGGACGCTGTATAGCTTTCAAAAATGCTGGCAGCGGAGCTTTCGCTTGAACTGCCGCCGCAGAAGAAAAAGTTTGCACCGAATGTCGAGGAGGACGATGAAGCCGACTTGCTTGAACTATTGTTCATCGTGCTTGCCGATTCCTCAATAGCAACCTGCATAAAGCCCTTTGGAACTTTTTTAGGTGAGATGCTTTCCTTCACTTTAATCTGAGGCTGCGGTTCATCGTTGGTTTTAGGAGAGGGATCAGGTTTTTCGCCCAACAAAGCGTTAGACAGCTTTATTTTTGCACCGAGATTTTCAATCTCCAAATCAAGCTGTTCAATCTGTGCACGAATGGGAGCAAGAATATTCTTCAATGACTGCAAATTATTGCTCTCAATATATGCCATCTGTGCGTCCGCAAGCTGCTGCGAAGCCTCGACAAATTTTCTCTGCGAGTCTGCCGCTTCACCAATTTGTTTAGTCAGGTCACCCATCAGAGTATTCATTTTTTCATTATCATTATCCTTATAACCGTTCTCGGCAAGAAGTCTTCCAAGAATTGACGTTGTAACGCCACTTACGCCAACTGCCCCAGCAATATCAAGTGCAGCGTGCAGTACAGGAAGGATACTTTCGCCATATGACGTGGCAAGTGTTTTTTCCGCACCATTGAGCTTTTCTCCCGCGGTCTGAACAGCGCTTTTTTTAGAATTTATCTCATTATCGTCCGGAATTGCCTCGGTAATTGAATTTGCCTGTGCCACAAGTGTCAACCTCTGACTTGACAGCAGGCACATCTTCTGTGACAACACTTCCGGAGAATCCAACAAATCAATCCCCGTAAAAGAATTGTCTAGCAGTTCAAACCAATTCTCGGGCGAAAACGTTACGGGATATATGTATCCGCCGTTAGGATTGGACTTCCTCACATTTTGAAGGGTTTCTCTCGCTTCCTCCAGTTCCGCACCCGAACCGCTGTCAAGAATACCCTCGATTATCTTCATATCATTGGGAGAGAAAACTGCGAGTATCTTGCTATACTGTTCGTTCAAGCCCTCAAGATAACCCTCGGCAATGGTCTGATACCAAGTAAGATATTCATTCTGCTGTGCGGCGTTATCCTCTGAACTGCCTGTTCCGTACTTTTTGGCAAGCTCGGCTTTCTTGTCCGACTGCAGCTTCGACCATTCCATTTTAAGCTTAACCCAATCATCATAAAGGCGAAAGAAAACCTGCTGCAAAGTAAGACTCTTATCCATTCCGTTTCCGAAATCATAAGGATAGGGCGTCATAAGCATATTTCGCAGATTGTTTTTAGCCTCCTGCATTTTTGCGTTCAGCTTCGGAGTGAGCATATCAAGAGCCGTGGAATACTGCTGTGCGAGAGAACGTCCATTGTCGGCACCCGTAATATGGCAAGGGTCAAACAGCTTATTCGCAAGACGGGATTCGTTTGCTTCTACCGTGGGAGGTTTGGGCAGGTTATTCTGATAATCGTAGCTGTAGGTGTGCGGTGAAAGTATCGTTCCGGGAAAGGTCATACAAAAATATTGATTGGGATTATCGCCGCCCAGCACCTCGTTAATGCTATTGTACATCACATCAACGAGAGATTTTTTGTCTTTCTCGCCGGAATCTTTGAGCTTGGATTCCGCAGATTTTCCGACCTTCGGCGTAATTATCGTTTTGGGCTCTTTGCTTTCTGTGAGTTTGTTGTTCTCAGACATATTATACCTCCTGTTATAATATAATTACCGGCAAACCCTGCAAGCCACGCAGGTATAGACCGGGCTCAAAGTTTAAGCTATAATGGAAGCAGCGGTTGGACTGACGTTCCCCTCCTTGGGCGAAACGCCCGTGTGAAAGACGGTCATCCACGCTTCCGTTACAACGTTCGGTTAAGCAGGTTGAGCTGCCTGTTGCTCTTAGTTGTGCGGTATCCTTGCCGCACTTTGGGAAACTGCGCAATCGTCCTGTTCTCGCCTTGGCACATTAGTAATCACCGAAGCAACAAGTTGCACCTACAGATTGAACAGGCAATGAGCAGAAGCTGCCTCCAAGGCAAGAGCGTGGCACAAATAACCAAAATTCAAAACGAGGAGAGATGTTAATGAATGCGGTTGGAATTGATGTTTCCAAAGGCAAGAGCACGATTACGGTAATGCAGCCGTTCGACTTTGTTGCAGCTTCACCCTGTGAGGTAGCTCACACCGAAAACGAACTCAAAGAACTGGCTAAATATCTGAAAAGCTTTCCACGCGAAGCGGAGGTATTCTTTCCATTCGAATTATTTTCTCAGAAAACCTGTTTTTGGGCTTGACTTTTCTTAGCAGGTCTTCATATTAGAGTATCCAAGTCTTCCTAAAATATAGGCATGTTTAATATGCGTAATATCTGATATTATTGCATAAAGAGAAAAAAGAAAATAATATGAAAATTTGAGTGTGTAATAAATGGCATTTGACGGAACATTAATTTCTTGAGTAAAAAATTCGAAGTAAATCCAACCAAGTATTGTTACAACAGCCCCAATAGAAAAGAAAACCCATCCATCACGCTGTAATTTCTCTTTTGCCGTTTTAACGGTATTTTTTGAGAGACAAGAAAATATTGCTATAGCAAGTATACATATTTCAATTCCCATAAATACCCCCCACAAATCCATGAAAAGATATGACAACAATATGGATATGTGCCCATAAACATAAGTAAGAAAAGATAAGAAACTATTTTGAGTTGCCAATATGCACAAGCAATAGTTGTATATATAAAATATTG
>JBJESC010000429.1:0-1660 GCA_051882615.1 Oscillospiraceae bacterium | reverse complement strand
AGTCGATTGCCACAAACCCGCCGTAGGCACACGCCGAGTGATTGGTGAGGTTGGATACCTTGCCGAAATACTCCTTTTCCGCAGAAAAGGCGATGTTGGCGAGCTTTGTAAGCGCCACTCTGCCATCGTTAAACAATCCCGAGAGAATTCGTGCGAAAAGCACCTCAAAGGGAGCGGCTACCGAGAGTCCAACGCCCCTTACTGCCGCCGCTGAAACAAAAGCGCGCATTCCGCCGATTTTCATACCGTTTTTTTTGAATGTGTTAAGCACTCCGCGGACGATGGCTGTGGAAGTTCCCGTTTCGCTCTCGCGCTTTTCGGTGTCGTTGATGTCAATTCTGATTTCAGCGGAGCTTTCGGGCTTGATGATTACGAAATTATCCTGAAACGTCTCTGCAATTGCGATGATGTCCGCGTCAATACCTGCTGCAAAAACCTTTCCGTTGTTATGAGAAGTCTGATTTCCGCATACCTCTGTGCTTGCAGGAGTGGAGAAAAACCTTGCGTGGTCTGAAATACCGTTGAAATGCTTGATAAATCCATCGCGGAGCGCGAGATAGCGGTTTGTCTGAGCCTCAAGCTGAGATGGCGTGCAGAGGGTACTAAGTTCTTTAACAACAGGTCTCATTGTTACGGGTTTCTCCTTAATTCTTTGTCTTATTTTTCTGTATAGAACATGTGCTTGGGTTTTTCCTTATGTGCCGATGTCGAAAGCACCAAACCCATGCAAGCGTGAATCATTACCATTGCCGTGCCTCCCGTGCTTATGAAAGGCAGCGGGATACCGATTACGGGTACTACCGAAAGCACCATTCCGATGTTGACAACGCAGTGGAAGAACACCATTGCGAATACTCCTATGCATATCAGCTTTCCGAGCTTATCCTGCGCTCCCGAAGCGTTGGAGATTAGCTTAAGACACAGCACAGCCATTGCGATAACAACGCACATACACCCGATAAATCCAAGCGTCATACCGATGTATGCGAAGATGAAGTCGTTATAGATTTCGGGAGTGTAGGTGTAGCTGTCGGAATAAAACCCCAGCCCTTTAAGCTGACCCGAGCCGAGCGCTATTGTGCCGTTGTATTGCTGCATATAGTCTCCCAGACGTTCCGCCTCCTGAAGCTCCTTGTCGAAAAGCATAATGAAACGCTTTCGGTGGTGCGGTTTCATAACGTAGTTCCATGCCACAAATACTACGGGAGGAACAGCCGCAATTCCCACGAGAATATATTTCCACGAAATTCCGCCCATAAACAGCATACAGATGAAAATAAACAGGAAAACCAGCGCCGAGCCCGCGTCTCCCTGATGAATGATAACCACTACGGGAGCAAGTCCGTGAACGCAGACCAGAAGCAGATGCGGCAGAGAGTTCAGCTTATCACCCAGACGCGAGATATGCGTTGCAAGGGTTAAGATAAATACGAATTTCAGTATTTCAGAGGGCTGAATTGTCATAAACCCCAGATTGAGCCAAGCCGAGTCGTCGTCTCGCTTCACACCGAGCGGCGTATACAGCAGTAGCTGCATTATAACAGCAATCGGCGCATACAGGAACCAGTACTTTGACAAGAATTTGTAGTCGAACAGACTGACTGCAAAAGAAACGCAAAGACCGAGAATTGCGGCAATCACCTGAGTCTTAAAAGTGCTT
>JBJESC010000428.1:0-6247 GCA_051882615.1 Oscillospiraceae bacterium | reverse complement strand
GCTGGCATATACCCCTAAGGCGACAGTTCAGGCGGCAATTGGGGGAATTCCCCTCACAATGGGATTGTCCTGCGGAAACGCAGTATTGTCGCTCAGCGTATTAGCAATCATTCTCACAGCTCCTCTCGGTGCTTTTGCAATAGATTTGTCATATAAAAGATTATTGACAAAGGATAATACCAAACAGATAAAAACTGAATAAAACAAAAGTCTGAAAGCGCGAACTTTCAGACTTTGCTATTCATTATGCCGCAATAATAACGTTCTTTCCGCTGCGTTTACCAACATAAAGGCGTTTATCAACGAGGGTAATAAGTCCGTCAAGAGTCTTCTGCACAAACGGTTTCTCCGTATTGTTTTCTGATTTGCAAAGTTCGGGAATTTCATCGCTATCAACAAAACCAAACGTCATTGTTACCTTGACATTTTCCCCATCATTGGTAATGCCAAGCCCGCTTATCATATCTTTGATTTCGCCGACGCGCTTCAGGCAATCCTCACGCTCGCCGCGCATTGCAATCAGTATCTCCTCGCCGCCCCAGCGGCAAGCCATTTCATCATCTCTTGTCTTATCAATAATTATTCCCGCAACGGATTTAAGCACTACATCACCGCACTCGTGACCGTATGTATCGTTAATCTTCTTAAAATCATCAAGGTCGCCAAGGATAATGCAATAGCTCTCATCGGAATTGCCCAGTCTGTCAAAGAACTGCCATATTGAATGACGATTGCACAGTCCGGTAAGCGCATCGTGAGTTGCGATGTAGTCCAGCCGTTCATTCGACTCATTAAGCCGATTAATCAGCTTCATAAGCTCCATATAGAACGCCAGCGTGAATATCATAAGCATAAGCGTGGTGAACGTTACATTGATACTCCGCATAGTGATAATCTCGTAATGAGTAAGCTCCCGAACTCCCGTCAGGCTATAAACCGAGCCGACGCGGTCTACAAAAACAAGCGTAACCGTGCCTAAAACAAAGGTTGTAATAGCCATTACAAGCGACGTGCGTAACAAAGTAGGTCTATCGCAGTAGCCAAAGAGCAAATATCCGTAAACAGGCATTGCCATAAGCGGATACAGATAAAACGATAAATCCACACCCTGAATAATGGTACAAACCACAGCATGAAACAGAACTTCAATAAAAAAGGAGATTATCCACCGATAGGCATTTTTTAATCTGCCATTTCTTATTACAAATCCTCCGACAACATACATCAGAATACTTACAACATTTATCGCCACCATTAAGTACATCTTAAAAAAGGTGAATGTAATTAAGAATACAAGATGCATAAGCGCTGCTGTGAAGAATATCCAATGAAATTTTACGGTGGGCTCAACCTTAACGTCTGAAAATGTGTTATTCATAAGCATCTCCGAAATTGTATAACAACATTATAATTGTCTAAAACACAGTTGAAATATAAACACCTACCAAAGTGCAGATGATTATTTTTAAATTATACCACAAATGAGATTGAATGTCAAGGCTGAAAATTCAGAAATTATCATATTAAAGACTGAATTCACCTATGTTTATATTTAATAATCTCCAAAGAATTTCCTCTTGACTTTATTTATTTCTTGTGTTATAATTTAATCATCGGAATTTCAATTTATGGAGGTTTATGATTATGAAATATGTATGTCCTGTATGTGGTTATGTTTATGTAGGCGAGGCTGCTCCCGAGAAGTGCCCTCAGTGCGGCGTTCCCGGAAGCAAGTTTAAGGTTGAAGAGGAAACCGGAAAGCTCGTTTTCGCTTGCGAGCACGAGGTCGGCATTATTGACGGTGTTCCCGAGGAAATCGTTGAAGGTCTGCGCGCTAACTTCATGGGCGAATGCACCGAGGTTGGTATGTACCTTGCAATGGCAAGAGCTGCTCACCGCGAGGGCTATCCCGAGGTTGGTATGTACTACGAGAAGGCTGCTTGGGAAGAGGCAGAACACGCTGCTAAGTTTGCTGAAATGCTCGGTGAAGTAGTATCCGCTTCCACCAAGGAGAACCTGACCAAGCGCGCTGCTGCTGAGCACGGCGCTACTGCAGGCAAGCTCGACCTTGCTAAGAAGGCTAAGGAAGCTAACCTCGACGCTATCCACGATACCGTTCACGAGATGGCTAAGGACGAGGCAAGACACGGCAAGGCTTTCGAAGGTCTGCTGAACAGATACTTCAAGTAATCGAAAGGAATATTTATGGAGGAAAAGCTTGATTTGCTGCTCAAGGAAGTAGCAGAGCTGAAAGAGCGCCAGGCGCAGCAGGACGAGAAGCTGGACTACATTGTCAAGCGTCTGAACCATATGCGTGACCGTGCGCACGAGGCTCGCGAAAATGAAGTTAAATTCCCTAAGTAAAAAATAACGAGGTGTATATTATGGAAAAGCACGTTTGCCCTTGCGGCTATGTTTATGACCCGGCAGTAGGCGATCCCGACAGCGGTATCGCTCCCGGAACTAAGTGGGAAGATATTCCCGAGGATTGGGTTTGCCCCGTTTGCGGTCTTGGTAAGGACGCATTTGAGGTTGAATAATCCAAATTGAATTAGATTAAGAGAGGGCGGTTTCCGTTGGGAAACCGCCTTTTTTCGTTGTACTTTCTCTTGTCCGACTTGTAAATCGTCTTTGATAACATATGTTTGCTTTCACCGAATTGTTGCCCCTATATTATTCTATCTATGCTTGAAATAAAGTAATAACCGCTTAAAACATGCAAATTATTATTGCGTGTTTTCTTATCTATGATTGACAAAACCTCATTCTTCTGCTATAATTAAAGAATAATCAACGTAGGAAACAACAACAAGTTTTCCGATGGACTTCTTAACCTTTAACAGAGGTTAAGTATTCTTAGTTTTTAAGGCAAATCTAAAACGGCGCAGAAAAAACCTGCGCCTTACTTATTGATTTCAGGGGATATAAAGGGATGAGACATATACTAAACTTCATAAAAAGCGAGATTGTACTTTGTATATCGTTTGTGCTGGCGGTAGCTTCAATGTTCATTACTCCGCCCAACGCGGGGTATCCGGAATACATCAACTACTCCGTAATTGCAATTTTATTCTGCCTGATGGTTACAATTCAAGGCTTTGGCGAAACGGGGCTGTTCGACTCCATAAGCCGAAAGCTCACTACCCTGTTCAGCAACACACGAATGCTCTCGGGTGCGCTTACCCTGCTCTGCTTCTTTATGGCGATGCTGATTACGAACGATGTTGCGCTGCTCACGTTCGTGCCGCTGACGCTTCTTCTCTTTAAGGAGCGGGATAAGGTGCTTATACGCTGTATTATCCTTGAAACCGCCGCGGCAAATCTTGGCTCTATGGTAACTCCTATCGGAAATCCGCAAAACCTGTTCATCTACTCGTACTATCAATTTTCACTCAGCGACTTTTTCAGGATAATGCTCCCGATAAGCGGCATAAGTCTTGCACTCATTCTCCTCTCCTTACTGATTGTACCGTCCGAAAGCATTGAGAAGCCGAAAGACAAGTCCGCAAGGTTCAGATTTCAAAGGAATTTCTTTATTTATGCGGCAATATTTGTACTTTGCGTTGCAACGGTGGCTCGATTTGTGGATTACAGGATTTGCCTTGCAGTTACTCTGGCGGCAGTGCTGATTTTCGACCGTAAAATACTTGCAAAACCCGACTATTCCCTGCTTGGAACATTCGTCTGTTTCTTCATTTTCGTAGGAAATGTTTCGGCTGTTCCCGCAGTTCGGGATTTCATCTCCACTATACTTGAGGGACGCGTTATGCTCGTATCCTGCGGACTGTCGCAGATTATCAGCAATGTTCCGTGTGCGCTTATGGTGGCGGGGTTTACCGATAATGCGAAAGAATTACTCCTCGGAGTTAATATTGGCGGAATGGGAACACTTATTGCATCCCTTGCAAGCCTTATCTCCTTTAAACTGTACGCCAAATCCGCCAATGCAAGGAAGGGCAAATATTTCCTTGAATTCACTATCTACAACTTCGTCTTTTTAGGTTTGCTGATTCTTGCGTCAACCCTTATTTACGGTTGACAAAACACTTTGGGATATGTTAAAATAAGACAATAAACATTTTTAAGGGGTTAACTATGAATATTATAATGAACATCGTTAAGCTGCTTGTTGGATTTGTGCTGTTGATACGGGGAGCGGACTCTTTTGTTGATGGCGCTTCCTCTCTAGCCCGAAAAATGAAAATCCCCTCTCTGGTTGTGGGGCTGACAATTGTCGCAATGGGAACAAGCGCTCCCGAGCTTGCAGTCAGCGTAACCTCTTCACTTAACGGCGCAAATGCAATGGCAATCAGCAACGTTATTGGCTCGAATATCTTCAATCTTCTTATGGTACTTGGAATATGTGCTCTGTTTAAACCGGTGCCTGTTACAAACGAAATACTAAAACGCGACTATCCCGTATCCATTGGTGCAACAATACTGTTCTTTACACTTCTTTTAGTTTCAATCGGTGGAATTCGCTATGGAATAAGCCGTATCGAATCGGGAGTCCTCCTGTTACTCGTAGTCGGATATATCGTATGGACAGTAGTTGCCGCTCTAAAGAACAGAACAAAGGAAGATGAAAGCAATCAACCCGAATTCAAGCTGATGACCTGCATTATCAACATCATTGGCGGAGTTGCCGAAATCGTAATCGGCGGTGACCTTGTAGTAAACAACGCAACAGCGCTTGGCGGTACATTCGGAATGAGCGAGACGCTTATCGGACTTACAATCTGCGCAATCGGCACTTCCCTTCCGGAGCTTGTTACTTCTGTTGTTGCTGCAAAAAAGGGCGAAACAGATATGGCAATGGGTAATGTCATAGGCTCAAACATCTTCAATGTGCTGCTTATTCTTGGTGTATCGGGTGTAATTTCACCGATTGAAATTGCGGGTGCTTCCGTCACGAATACCCTTATTGACTGCGGCTTTTATGTTGTAATCTGCCTGCTGGCTTACATTTTCTGTATTACTCAGAAAAAGATTTCACGCAAGGAAGGCATTGTTCTGGTTGGACTGTATGTGGTCTATACGGGATATACAATCGTAAGAGATGTCGCTCTTTAAAAGGCTAAAAGTTCCCCGAATATCGGGGAGCTTGAGCTTGTCAAAAAAATCTGGAATGAGGCTGGCGAGAAAGGTGCAGATACGCGCATTATCCGCTGCGCGGAAAACGCTGAAAGCCCTTGTTGGCTAGCCTTTGTTTTGGTTGCCCCTTTGCTGCGCGGCGTCCGCTTGTGGGCAGCTTCTGCCTGCCGCGCTTTTGGGGGCAACCTGCAAACATCGTGTTTGCACTGCCAACAGGGGCTTAACGAAGTAGATGTGCCTTTATCGACAGCCTGAAGCTACCCGAATATCGGGGAGCTTATACCTTTTCTTCTATACAAAAATCCCTCCGCATAAACGGAGGGATTAGTTGTAGGATTAGCCCTTTACTGCACCGAGTGCAACACCTTCAACGATGTTCTTAGAAACGAAGAAGTAAATGATTACGACAGGAATGATCGAAAGGAAAATCGTCATATAAACCTGACCGTAGTCTGCACCACCGGACTGAACAGAAGCGGAAAGCTTCGAAATCAGAATCGGAACGGTCTTCATCTCATCTTTAGTTCTCAGAATAAGAGAAGGAGTAAAGAAGTTATTCCAAGAAGCAACGAATGCGAAGATAAGCTGTACTGCTATTGCCGGTTTAAGGATCGGAAGCGAGATAGTATTAAATGTTCTGAACTCGCTGCATCCGTCAACACGAGCAGCCTCAACGACCTCAATCGGGAAAGAGCTCTCAAGGTATTGCTTCATATAGAAGAATACGGAAGGAGCAGCGATTGCGGGAATAATAAGAGGCCAATATGTATCCATCATCTTCATGTTCTCAACGAGGCTGACGAAACCAACGGAAGAAACCTGAGTAGGAATCATCATAATAACAAGGATAAAGTTGAAAAGGAACTTTTTACCCTTGAAATCATAAACGTGAATTCCGTAAGCCGTCATAGCAGAGAAGTAGGTTGTCAAAAGGCAGGAAGAACCTGCAACCAACAAGCTGTTCAGCATACCGCGGATAATCGGAACCTTAACAGTGTTGAACATACTGTTAGGGTCATTATCTCCGAATACAGTATGCTCAAAGTTCTCAGCAAAAGAGACACCGGGAATCATAGAGAATGAACCCTGCAGAGCATATCTGTCTCTGGTGGTATTGATAATCAAAATCAGAATAGGAAACAGAGCCAAAGCC
>JBJESC010000427.1:0-1665 GCA_051882615.1 Oscillospiraceae bacterium | reverse complement strand
GGGGAAATCGGCGACCGCGAGAAATTCACTTTCGGCACATTTGACGACCCGCATAACCTCTTTCGGGTACCGTTTGAAAGCGGCCAAATGCCGACAACCAAAGGCGAGATTGCCGTAGACCGCGCGGTGCTTGACAGGCTTTACTGGACGGGAAAACGCGGCGGCAGCATTACTATCGGCGGCGAGGAATTTACAGTAACGGGTATTTTTGACATTTCTTCAAGATACGGCTCGCAGCTCGCCCCGTCCGTTACCGGAAGCGATGCCGAAAAACCAACACTCCCGCTTATCGTTTTCCCCGAGTGTACGGGCGAGCCTGTCGCGCGGCAGGATTATTTCGCGCACATTTTTGACAGGCACCTGACCGTTGATGAGGTGCAAAGCGATGCGGAATACAAGCGAATTCTAGAGTTACTCGCAAACACTTTGGATTGGCAAAATCAATGGTTTTTCTTCGATTTCATCGGCAGCGGAGAGGTCGATGATGCGCTTTCGGGAACAACAAAGGACGATGCAAGCTATTATTCGCGGCTGTTTCTTGTGGGAGCTGCCGTGGCGGTGCTGTCGGTGTTTACGGTGTTGAGGTCGGTGTTCAAGGAGCGCGAGAGCAATATTCTCATCTTGAAAAATCTCGGAATGTCGCGGGGAAAACGCGCTCTGATGTACGCGGTGGAATGCGGCTTACTAGCGCTTTTTCAAACTGTGTTGGGTTTTATCTGCGGCTCGGCGGCGCATCTCGCGGAAGTTCTTTTCAAAACAACTTTTCTTGACGAAAAATTTATAAGCGGCTTTTCCTCAGACCCGTTTGTGACCTCGCGTTCAATCGAGCCGTTTATGATGTCGGGAATTGTGTCGGTTTGCGTGATGATTTTGGCGTATGTCCTGAATATTCTGACAATCAAAACCCGCCGAAAAATCCCGAAGAAAAAAGCTCGTCCACGAAAACTCAGCAGGTGCTTTTCGGCAATTTTCCGCGGCGGAACGACATCGGTTGTACAGGTGATTTGTCTTGCACTTATCGGCTGCTGCGCCGCGATGTGTTATATGGACAGCACTCATACGGGAAAATATGTGCAGTCCGTGATGATGGGCGCACCCGATGATACGCTGTTGGCGGGCGGAATTGACCTTGAGGAATGTGGCGTTGAGGAGTATTACAGTTCCCCCGAACCGCAGGTTTTCGGAACGATAAATATTTTCAACCCAACCTGCGGCTTCTATACAACGGAAAACGGTTTCTCAGCGGGTATCGGCGACGAAATCTCGACACGACTTCCCGAGTACGCTTACGCCGGCGGGACGTTAAAACAACCGTTTATCATCTCGGAAAATCCGCTTGAAAGCTTCACCAACCAAATTGACTTTACCGAAGAAGAGGTGCGCAAAGCAATAATTGCGCAGTCTGCCGAGGAGTACAAAAATTTCTTCGATGAAGAGCAAATCGGCTCGAAAAATCTGTATCAGGCACCAACGCGGATTGTCGATGAAAAAACATTGGCGCGGCTTTCGGAATACACGGTTGACGGAAGAATTGATGCTGACGCGCTGAATTCCGGCAGTGAGATACTCATTGTTTCGAGCGACTCAAAGCAGGCTTTTTCAGCGGAACAGCCGCGGTCGAGCCCGAAAAGCCCACAGAGCCTGTTCAGGCAGCGGAGCTTGCTG
>JBJESC010000426.1:0-1666 GCA_051882615.1 Oscillospiraceae bacterium | reverse complement strand
ATACGAGAGTGATGAACCCTTGTCTATCCATCTTTACATAGAAATCGCACCTAACGCCCGTTACATCTTCCAATGCGTCGATTACCTTATCACCGCCCTGAGCCGCATATATGTTAGGCAGGGTTCTTCCCTCAGAAGAAATGTTAATACTATCGGGGAACGGGATAAATGCGACACGGTTGTCAACTGCGTTATACGCAATCATGATGAAAAGCTCGGGGTCGGCATTCTCAGAATCGGAGAGCATAAACAATCCGTTAAAATTGTGCTCTTTGGTCGGGCGGAAGTCATCTGTAAGCTCTCCGTTTTTATCCAGACCCACAGGGCTGGTATCCTCGGGAAACAAATACCACTTGAAAGCAATAATAGCTGCCACAGCAAATGCCAGCGCAATTGCAAAAGCAATAAGATATATATACCAGTTACTTTTTCTGCGTACCGTCATAAAAATCCTCTTTCCGTAATTTTTCAGAAATTAGTATTGATTTTTTGAGAGAATAGTAATATAATGAGTATTGGGGATAGAAGCGAAAAAAATCGCTTACTAATAGTATAACACATTTCTCTGAAAATTTCAATAGATTGGGGTACATATATGAATAATTTTTATTGGAGAACTTGGGCGGAGATAAATCTTGATATTTTAAAAAATAACATTGAGATAGTCAGAAAATTATCGCATCAGAAAGAAATCATCGCCGTAGTTAAAGCAAACGCTTACGGACACGGAGACGTTCAATGCGCAAAGGCGCTGAACAAATGCGGTGTAAAATGGTTCGCCGTTTCAAATCTTTGGGAAGCGCAGCGTCTCTCCGAAGGAAATGTTGAGGGAAACATTCTGATATTCGGCTACTGCGACATCCCGCTTATTATGGAAAATTTAGGAAAGAACTACATTTTCACGGTTGGAGATACGGATTACGCCAAAACGCTCTCGGACATTGCTCTTGAACACAATACACAAATACCCGTACACATAAAAATTGACACCGGAATGAGCCGAGTTGGCATTAACAGCGCTGAACAGTTGGACTTTATTCTTTCGCAAAAAGGATTGGATTGCAGGGCGGGCTATACCCACTTTGCAACCGCCGATAGTCTTAACGAGGAGGATATTGAATTCACCAATCAGCAGCAGCGCAGGTTAATCGACCTTTGCAGAGAACGAGGATTAAAGACGCACTCCCAGAACAGCGGCGGAATAATATACCACGGCGATTTTGAAGGCGACCTGGTTCGCGCGGGAATTATTATGTACGGACAAAAACCCGATTCAAGGTTTCCTATCCCTGAAGGAATTAAGCCTGTTTTTCAGCTTAAAACTATTGTCAGCCAGCTAAAGACTATTCATAAGGGCGATACCGTAAGCTACGGAAGAACATTTACTGCAGAACGCGACACCCAACTCGCGCTTGTTTCCTGCGGATATGCGGACGGCTTCAACAGAAAGCTTTCCGACGGATGGAGTGTTCTGATAAACGGGAAAAGAGCACGGATTTGCGGACGAATTTGTATGGACCAGACGTTGATTGATGTAACCGATGTTCCCGATGTCAAGATAGGCGATACTGTCACAGTCTATTCGGGCGAGGGCGAATGCTCGATAGAAGCCGCAGCCTCAAAGGTGGGGACAATTACATACGAATTACTCTGTGCAATCGGAACG
>JBJESC010000425.1:0-6266 GCA_051882615.1 Oscillospiraceae bacterium | reverse complement strand
GAAAAAAACAACAGCGATTATCATCACTATTTTCTTGGGTGGACTCGGAGTACACAGATTTATGGCAGGCAAAATCGGCACAGGTATTCTGTGGCTTCTGACTGCGGGCTGCTTCGGAATCGGATACATAATTGATATCATTAAGGTTGCAACCGGCAAGTTCACCAAAAAGGACGGCACACCCTGGGTTACAGAATAATTCAGCTTGTCGAAAAAAGTCCCGAAACAGGCTGTCGAGAAAGCTCCAGATGCGAGGAAACGGCTTGTTGGCTAGGCTTTGTGCCTGCCAACAAGCCGTTGACGAAGCAGATGGGGCTTTATCGACAGTCTGTATTCCTGCTGTTCACACAGCAGGAATTATTATAATAGGAGTAATTTTTTGCGGCATATATTCAGCTGCAAATTGGACAACAGGAGGAACATACTATGTCAGAAATTGAAACTAACGAAAACACACAGGAAAAAGCACCCGAGGTAAAGAAACGCAGCAAGGAAGATATCCTTGAGATAATCATCGCAATTTTCCTCGGCGTTACAGCACTTGCAACCGCATGGGCTTCGTGGATAGGCTCGCTTCACGGCGGCAATATGTCCACCAACTACACCAAGAGCAACAATCTTGCAGCTGACGGAAACGCCCGCTGGAACGAGGCTTCGCAGTCGCTTATGCAGGATATGCAGGTGTGGAATATGATAAGCGATTATCAGGTAGAGATACTCTATGCCAATGATACGGATAATGCCGATAAGATGTATGAGAACGCCTATAAGATTCAATTCATCTGTGCCGATAATCTCACGGAAGAAATGGCAGCTCTTATCGGTTATAACTTCGATTTTGACGCTGACGCTATCATCGACTGGGTTATCAACGGCGAGCAGTCAACCGTAAGCCCGTTCAGCGACGAAGACTTCATCAACAGCTACTACGAAGACGCACAGGCTGTGCTTGAGGAAAGCGAAGCAGTTCTCGCCGAAGGTCAGTCGGACAACACAAAGGGCGATACCTTCAACCTTGTAACAGTAATCTACTCTGTAGTACTGTTTATGCTCGGTATTGTCGGCACTTTCCGCAGACTGCCTAATCGTATGCTTATTACAGGAGTTGCAATTGCAGGATTTTTGTTCGGCACGATATTTATGTTCACCATTCCGTTCCCGACAGGCTTTAATTTTCTCAGCTTCTTCGGCGGATAAGACCTCAACGGTTCTTTCGTCAAGCTGAAAAATACTTCACATCATATAAAATAAAACCTCCCGAAGGCTACACATTTTTGTATAGCCTCCGAGAGGTTTTTTGTTTACGATACGATTTTGTAGTAGGATTTTGAAGTTACGAGATAAACCGCCGTGTAGATTACTCCGAAAATCAAAAAGCACAGCAGCGCCACCAAAGCAAGAAATCCCTTATTCATATCGCCGAACAGCATCAGCATCTTCGACAACATCGGGAACGCGAACGCGGTATGCACTCCCGCAGCGGCAAGCGGCAGGAAGAACACCGTCAGCACCTGCGAATTAATCGAGGAATGAATTTCGCGCTTGGTCATTCCCACCTTTTGGAGAATATCGAAGCGTGACTTGTCCTCATAGCCCTCCGAAAGCTGCTTGTAGTACATAATCAGCGCGGCAGAGAAGATAAACACAATGCTGAACACAATGCCGAGGAAGAACAGACCGCTGTATACCGCGAAGAACTCGGGCCGAAGCTGTGAAATCGTTTCTCCGTAGAAGCTATTTTGACTGAGTGTACTCGACTTCAATTCGCTTCTCATTTTCTGATAAACATCTTTATAGAGCGGATACATCGTTTTATCGTCGCAGTCGGGGATATTAAAGCCGTAATAAACGCTCAATGAAGGCTCTATATACTGTTCGACAACCTCGCCATCTTCCCCATACGCATTCACCGGGTTTTCGGCGTAATGCTTCAAAGTATCGGCGTAAATCCTATCGAACACTGCGTCGGGGATAATCACTGTGCGGTAAACCTCGTCATAAACGGACACGTTTGACCTTATCAGATATACGGGGAAATCATCAACGCAATCCTTTACCACCATAAGTCCGCCAAGATTATCGGGAACTTTATCGAGATTGTATCTGTCGCCCGAATAACTGTCGATTACCATAAACGCTTCGTTCGCCTCAAGCGTTCTGCTCCCGTTTGTCACCTTGTTGTATTCCGAAAGCGGAACATACGAGAAATATACGACGTTGCTTGGGCTCGGTTCCTCAAGGTTCTCGACGTATTTATCATCAACATAGAATGCGGGAATATTATAATGGCGAGAAATAAAGCGGTACTCCACAATGTCCGATTGTGTGTAGCCTGCGCTCTTAACAGCGTTCTGCCAATACTCTTTCGTTTCGGTGAAGAAAGCCTCGCTGTCCGAGCTCATTACAAAATGAATGTCGCGCGGATATTGCCGTCTTATCATATTATTCGCACCAAAATAAAGACAAGCGGTAGTGGAGATAGTCACCAGCACCATTGTGCAAAGAATACAGATAGAAGCAAGTCCCGCGCCGTTCTTTCGCATACGGAAAGCCATCTGCGAAGTGGAAACAAAATGGTTTGTCTTGTAATAGTAGTTCTTGTTCTTCTGAAGAACTCGGCAGAATACCACCGAGCCTGCCACGAACAGCAGGTAGCTTGCGATTATGACGAGAAGCACTGCACCGAGAAATACGGTAATAGCAAGTACGGGATCTTTTATCGAAAGGGCGATTGCATAAGCCGCACCGAGGATTAACACGCCCAGAACAGCCGCAAACCAATTTGCTTTCGGTGGTTTTTCTCCCGAGTTCTGCGAATGGAGAAGCTGGATAGCACCCGAGAGCCGAATCTGCCGCAGCGAGTTCAGCAAAATCAGCACAAACACCGCCGCATAGATTATTCCCTCAAGAACGATAACGCGAAAATCAATGTTGAAGGTGTAGACATTCTCCCCGCCCATCATCTTCACGAGCAGAAGCTCGGACAGTTTCGAGAACAACACTCCGCAAGCCACTCCCACAACAAGCGAAATTGTAAAAGTGAAGAACGTTTCCCATACAAGGATTTTCGCAATGTTCAGCTTTCCCATTCCGAGGATATTGTAAAGACCGAACTCCGTTTTTCGGCGTTTTATCAAGAAAGAATTGGTGTAGAACAGAAAAATCGCCGAGAAAATCAGCATTACAATCCAGCCCGCCGTCATCAGCACGGTCATTATCTCTCCGCCGGGCAACTCATAAACAAAGTCGCTGTTTGACAGAAAAGCCGTGATGTAGAAAATCATCATCAGCCCCGCGCAGGCGAGGACAAACGGGACATACAGCCGCCTGTTCTTCACCATTCCCGTTATTGCGAGCTTGGGATAGAGGAACATTTTCATTGTACCTCACCTCCGCTGTTTTCGGTCTGAGAGGCTACGGTGAGCGCGTCGGAAATGCGCTTGTAGAACTCCTCGTTGGAGCAGTCGCCGCGGTAGAGCTGGTGGAACACCTCGCCGTCCTTGATAAACAGCACTCGGTTGGAGCGGCTCGCCGCCTTGACGGAGTGCGTTACCATAAGGATAGTCTGACCGTCCGCGTTGATACGCGAGAACAGGGACAACAGCTCGTCGGAAGCGCGGGAGTCAAGTGCGCCCGTAGGCTCGTCGGCAAGTAGTATCTTCGGGTTGGTGATAAGCGCTCTCGCGGCGGCGGTGCGCTGCTTCTGACCGCCCGAAATCTCGTAGGGGTACTTGTCAACAAGCTCGGAAATACCGAGTTCGCGGGTTACTTTATTCAGCCGCTCGGGCATTTCCGAGTGGTGAAGTCCCATAAGTACAAGCGGGAGCAGAATGTTATCCTTAACCGTGAAATTATCCAAGAGGTTAAAGTCCTGAAACACGAAGCCGAGGTTATCGCGGCGGAATTTCGCAATATCGCGCTCCTTTATCGAGGAGAAGTCCTTCCCCGCAAGAGAAACCGTTCCCGCAGTGGGCTTATCGAGCGCCGCGAGAATGTTAAGCAGCGTGGTTTTACCCGAACCGCTCTCGCCCATTATGGCGATATACTCCCCACTTTCAGCCGTGAAGGTCACGTTTTTCAGCGCGGTAACGCGGTTTGAACCGATACGCTGCGTGTAGATTTTTTTGATGTTTGTTACTTCTAAGAATGGCATAAATTCAGAATCCTTTCTGCATACTTCGGTAAAGCTTATTTCCGATTACACTCTTATTCTAGCAGAAACGTTCGGAAAAGTCCATTGGTTTGATATTACAATAATCTTACAAAAATGAAAGGTTACTCAATGCCTATTTTTTTCGTGGAAAGGTCTATCTTAATTGTTGTACCGTTGCTGCTTTCGGCGATGATTTTGTGTCCGAGCCTGCCGCATATTTTTCGGCAGAGATACAGTCCCATTCCGCTCGCTTTCTTGTCAAGTCTGCCGTTCAGTCCCGTACTTCCCTTTTCAAAGATAGTCGGCAAATCCTCGGGGGAAATGCCTATTCCCGTATCCTCAATGCACAGCGTGGTCGGCGCTTCGAGATAAATGCGAATACCGCCAGACGGGGTGTACTTTATCGCGTTGGACAGCACCTGTTCAATCACGAATTGGAGCCACTTCTCGTCCGTCAGAACCGTGACATCAAGCGGCTCGTAATCGAGGGAGAGCTTCTTTCGGATAAACATACGCGAGTATTTCCGCACGGCACAGCGGACGATTTTGTCAAGGCTGTATTCCTTGATTAACAGGTCGGAGCTGTCCGAATTAACGCGCAGATAACACAGCACCATTTCCACATAATGTTCGATTTTTGCAAGGTTGTCGTGCAGCTCGCGGAATTCCTCTCCGTCGTTCTGCTGAAGCACAAGCTCCATTGCGGCAATCGGCGTCTTAATCTGGTGCGCCCAGAGCGTGTAGTAATCCGTCATATCCGTAAAGGCTTTCTCCGACTCGCTCCGAAGCCTTCGGTTTTCCTCGGAGAGTATACGCACCAGCTCGGAATACTCGTTAAGTATCGCGTCCGAGGTATCGGGGAGATTGTCCACGGTAAAGAGGATTTCGTCCTCCAGCTTTCTCAGCGTTGAATGAAGCCGCGAAAAGCGCACGAAGTCCACCACTCCCGCCACCAACAGGAAAAACAAACTCAGTCCCGCCGCATATATAACCGCCCTCAGCGGAATTTGATAGCACCACATAACAACGGCGAAAATCACGCTGATTATCGCCCACAGCACGATTTCCTTAACCCGCGATTTTAAAAACGATAAAAACATTTCCCTTTTCCTTTGCCCTCTAACCAACCATATAACCAAGTCCCGATTTTGTACGGATATAGTCGTGAAGCCCCGCGTTTTCAAGCTTTTTCCTCAAGCGTGAGATGTTTACGGAGAGCGCGTTTTCGTCTATGTAGCAGTCGGTCTCCCAGAGACGGCTCATAAGCGTATCGCGGGAGACGATTTTCCCGCTGTTTTCCATAAGCGTCTGGAGAATGCGGAATTCGTTCTTGGTAAGCTCCGTTTTCTCCCCGCGGTATACCAGCGAAGCGTCCGAGAGGTTGAGCTGAACTCCGTTATACTCCACAACATCGCTCCCTGCGAAGTCATACGCACGGCGGAGCAGAGCGCGGATTTTCGCCACCAGCACGGTAAGGTCGAACGGCTTTGCGATGAAGTCATCTCCGCCCATATCCATAGCCATTACTATATTCATATTATCCGAAGCGGACGAGAGGAAGATAATCGGAGAGCGCGACGTTCTGCGGATTTCCGAGCACCAGTACATTCCGTTGAACGCGGGCAGTCCTATATCCATCAGCGTGAGATGCGGATTGAACGCGGCATATTCCGCGAGAATATCGCGGAAGTTCTCCGCTGTCTTTGCCTCAAAGCCCAGCCCCTCCAGATGAGCGCGGATACTGTTTGCGATGTCAAAATCGTCCTCTACAATAAAAATTCTGTACATAGCTCTCCCCCATTTCTTATTACTACAATTATAATGGTTCTATCTGCAAATGTCAAGCCTGCAAAATGTCAGAAAATCGTAAGAATTCCTTTATGAATTTCGCAAGAAAAATTTTCCATAGTGTGATAGAATTAGCCTATAAATCATTATGGGGGAAAATATTATGAAAAAGAAAAAAACTATCGGTTGGTTAATTCTAATTTTAGTTTTAGCTCTGATTTTATTGGGGATAGCATTGATAATTCGGGTAAATTCGGAACTTACAAAACCCAAGGGCGAGACGGCGGTTATTCCCGAAAATCCCTTGCTTATCCTCGTAAACAAG
>JBJESC010000424.1:0-6280 GCA_051882615.1 Oscillospiraceae bacterium | reverse complement strand
TATCTCGGCAGAACAGCATACAGGTATCGGATTTTGCGCGGACAAGCGTTATTCCGTAAAGACTGTATTTTCCGTTCGCACTTGGATCTAAGAAACGTGCTTCGCGGTATGCGTCGGTAAAATCGGGGCTGATAAGCGGCAGCTCAAAAAGCTCTTTGAAACGCTCCACGTCCGCAGGATAAAGATACCTCTCGTTAACCGAGTTTACGAGGAAATCAATCGGCATCGGCTTGCCCAGCGCTTGAGACATAAATTCCTTTCGTGTGGAAACAAGCTTCACAGTCTTCATTCTGAGGTTGTACTCAAACACCATATCGTACATTCCCGCAGAAGCGTTTTCCATTCGCTCGTTAATTCTGTCCTTGAGCTCGGCGCGCTTGCGGGTAACATCGCTTGCTCTGATTACAATTCCGTGGTCGCCCGCAGGGAAAATCCTCGTGCGGATAATGCGGCTTTCGCCCGCTTTCCGTATATGAACATCACGCGTCTGAACTCCCGCCTGCACAAGCTCGCTCACCAGCATTTCAATACGGTTATTGTCGGACTTGGTAAGCGCAAGCAGCGAATAGAAATTGTCGTTGGCAAGCTCCAGCTTGTATCCGTTTGAGGTATCAACCAGCGCAATTCCACCGCTGTAACTGTCGATAATAGAATTGCAGCGGGTACGCATTTCATATCTATCGGTAATATCTGTGACAAAGAAGATATACAAACGTTCGCCCGTGGAAGCGTTCTCGGAAACAGAGAAACGAATATCTGTTCTCGCAGTTTTTCCATCTCCGCGGGTGATAGTGTATTCTATCGGAGACCGGTCGCCGCTTTCGATTTGCGCCATTGACCTGTTCCAATCCTCCGCAGATATTATCGTGGAAACCGTTTTCAGCAGCTCGCTGTCATCAACACGTTCCTTTCCGATAATATTCCAATAACCGTCGTTGCTGTACACAACAGTCTTTTCGCCCTTATCGGATACCCGCACGATAACAACACCATTCCCCAGAGTGTTCAGAGCCTTATAAATTCCGCCCTTAACCTGATCAAGCTCCTGCTGGGTGGTCTTTTCCGCGTCAATGCTCGTTACAATTACTACAAGTCGGGTAAGCCTTCCGCCATTGCCGAATGTGCGGACATAGGTAAATCTCCACCAGTGATATTCGCCGTCAAGGTTCTTTATACGCATTTCGTCGGAATATCTCTCGGCACCGGTGTTACGGGCAAATCTCAGCAGTTTTTCGCTGTCGTCGGGATGAATATTCTCGCTTATCAGCCTTTCAATCTCGGCACCAACGTTACTGTTTTCCATATCAATTCCGAACGGCAGACAAGCGCCTGCGTGAAAGACAATATCGTTCTCGTAATCAATATCAATAAACGTGGAGCTGGTTGCATTCATCAGCTCGTCGGCGCGCGAATTGCTTCGTTCGATTATTTTGTCTCCGATGATTTTGTCGGTTATGTCGCTGAACGCAATGCAGATGATGGGAGAGTCGTCCGTACCGCCAAGTCTTGAATGGATACCCTCAAGTGTGATAAGTCTGCCGTCCTTTGTATAACGGCGCACAATCGCATGAATTGTCTCGCCTGTCTGCACGGCCTTAAGGCACGCCTCCTTGGAAATCTCCATATCCTCGGGGTGAACATACTCCCAGATATTCGAGCCGTCCTCCGCGAAATCCTTCTCGGAATAGCCCATAATCCGCGCATATCCTTCGTTTGCGCGGATAAGCTCAAGTCTGCCTTCAACCATCTCGTAAATACCCAGACCGCCGAAAACGCTGCCGATAATCTTCGACACAAGCGGGTTACTTCCGAGGAGCTCGTTAATATCCTCGCTCACAATAATATTATCTTCGGGCTGAATTTCGCTCTCACCGACAACCTCTCCCTGCTCGATGAGCATAGTGAACTCCGCCTCCGGAATGGGGCGCGAGAAGTAGAAGCCCTGAATATACGCGCAGCCGATGCTCGCAAGGAACTCGTACTGCTCGCAGGTTTCAACGCCCTCCGCAAGCATAGGAATGTTCAGCCACTTGGACATTCTGGCAATGGAAGTCACGATAGTGCCAACCCTTGCGTTGTTCTCAAAGCCCTGCATAAACTTCATATCAAGCTTGAGAATATCAATCGGAATATCCTTGAGCGTATTAAGCGACGAATATCCGCTTCCGAAGTCGTCCATAAGCACAGGGAAGCAGTTTCCGCGCAGCATACCAACCGTTTCGAGAAGCTGAGCGGGGTTATCGTTATATGCGCTCTCCGTAATCTCAATACGGAAGTTCTTCGGATCAACGCCATAGCGTTTGGTCAGGCTGCTGATAATATCGAACAGCTTGGGGTTATACATACTCATACGCGAGATGTTGACCGAAATCGGGAACGGCTCCAGCCCGCTGTCCATACGCTTTTTCTGGTATATGCACACCTGCTCGAGAACGTACATATCCAGCTCTGCAATAAAGCCGTTCCTCTCGAATACGGGAATGAATTTTCCGGGAGAAATCACTCCCTTTGTGGGGTGGTTCCAACGGACGAGCGCTTCCGCACTGACGAACTTACGCGCCTTAACCCCGTAAACAGGCTGATAGCAGACGTAAAACTCGCCGTTATCCAGTGCGCGGCGGCTCTCATCGCAGATTTCCTGCTCTTCAAGCATCTGCTGACGCATTTTCTCGTCATAATACGCAATATGTTCGCGGTAGCTGCCGTTTATGGAGCGGCAGGCAATAGAAGCCCTGTCAGTCATATTCTCGATTGACTGAGACTTGTCTGTTATCCTGTACACGCCCAGATAGAACTGGATTTCGTGAGTGATTTCGGGAATTTTCCGAACCCCGTTCTGCACCGCGTCAATTATCATCTGCGGGTGAACGGCGCGCTCGGTATACGGCATAAGCATACAGAAGTTATCCGCAAAAAATCTCGCATAAATGCCGTTGCCGCCTACAATATTCCTGATAACTTCAGCCACGGTAACCAGCACCTTATCGCCGAGTTCGCGGCCCATAAGGTCGTTTACCGTTTTGAAGCTGCCGATGTTAAGCCTCATCAGCGAATATTCCATAAGAGGATTTTCGTCCAGCGTTTTGCGGGCAGTCTTTATGAACGCGGAGCGGTTATACAGTCCCGTCAGCGGGTCGAAGAACGCAATCGTGCGAAGCTCTTCCTCAATCTCCTTTTCCTTTGTCGCGTTAGTGATGAACGCATACAGAGCCAGCCTTCCCTCTCCGTTAAGTCTGGGCTTTGCTCTGAGAAGAACCCAGATTTCTCTGCCGTTCTTGGTAGTAATGCCGAAGCTGTGCTTGAGGTTAACGCCGCTTTCCATTGCCATATCCAGCTTTTCGCGGATTGCGCTTATGTCGCCGGCGGACAGACCTACGGTAGGATCGCCCGAAAGCTCGGCAATGCAGCTCTCGTAAGTGGGGTATTCCAGCATTTCCGCAAGGCCGCGGTTGACGAACAGCACGTTCATCCTGCCGTAGCTGTCGCGCTCTGCGTAGGCGATACCTCCCGGAGCGTTATCGAGGAGCGTTTCGAGCTTATCCTCATTATCGCGGAGCTTCTCCCCCGCCTCTTTTGCGAGCATTTCGTGACGCTTCTCGTCATTGCTGTCGAGGAACACGCAGTAAATATCGCTTGTTCCGTCCGACTCGCCGAGTTTTCCCGCAATCAGTCTTATCCACTGGCAATTCTCGGGAGAAGACGAGTCGCCAACGGGGAATATGTAGGAGAACTGGTCGGAGAAGCTCTCCTCGCGCACAAACGTCTTAATCCACTCGGGACGGTATTCGTCCGTAAACTGCGCCTTGAACTCCTCGCCCGTCATTCCGAACAGAAGCAGAAGCTCGTTGTTGAAATACGAGCACTCCGCATTACTGCCGTCTGTTCTGATAACCGCCACCCCGCCGGGAATGTGATCCATAAACGCTGTGAAGCGATGCTCGTTATTCGCGGTCTGCTTCATCTTTTCGTTCTCGGCGCTTATTCTTTCAAAATTTCTCAGGCGGAGCACGTTATTGATACGGTGCTTGATTACGGTAACGTCAGCCCCGCGCTGAACAAAGTCCATCGCGCCCAAATCGAATGCGCGAAGCTTGGTATACGGGTCGTCGTCCGTAGTCACGATAATCACGGGTATATCGCAGATACGTTCATCGCTCTGCTGCTGTTCGAGAAACTCGCAGCCGTTCATACGCGGCATAATCATATCCAGCAGCACAGCGTCAACACCCTGCGGATTGGAGCGCATTATTTCCAGCGCCTCAGCTCCGCCGGAAGCCGTTAAAATTTCAAAGCTGTCGCACAGCAAGCTCGACATAAGCTCAATGTTAAGCTTAAGGTCGTCTACTATCAGGACTGTTGCTTTTTTATCATCAATATACATACGAGAAAAATTCCCCCATAATACAATCGTTATCCATTATTATTCTAGCATAAAAAAGTCCCCTTGTCAATAAGGGTTTTTGTTTATTTAGAATATAAGGCAGAGAATTTTGGTGCAATTCATTGTGTAAGGTAAACAAAAAGAACAACTCATCATTACATACAAGCCTTAACAAACAAAACCCCCGCAGTTATCCTGCGGGGGAAAGCGATATTAAGACTTATAAGCCCTGATTATTCCTCAGAATTTTCAGCAAGCGCTCTGATGGAAAGGCTTACGCGGTTCTTCTCCTCGTTAATCTCGATAATCTTAACGTCAACAACCTGTCCAACCTTGAGAACGGTATTGATGTCCTGAACCGGCTCAGCAGCAACCTGAGAGATGTGGATAAGGCCGTCAACACCGGGGATAATCTGTGCGAATGCGCCGAACTCGGTGATGGAAACAACGGTAGCCTTAATTACATCGTCCTTATGGTACTCAGCAACGAACTTTGTCCAGGGATTGTCCTCGGGATCCTTAGCGGAGAGGGACACTCTCTTCTTCTCGGGGTCGAAGGACTTAACTACAACGCTTATCTTGTCGCCAACGGAAACAACGTCCTTGGGGTGACCGATGCGGTTCCAAGTAAGGTCAGCGGTATGAACCAGACCGTCAATCGGGCCGATGTCAACGAATACGCCGTAGCTCTCGATAGAGCGAACCTCGCCCTCAAACTTCTGACCAACCTCAACAGTCTCCCAGAAAGCAGCTCTCTGAGCGTCACGAACCTCGCGCATTGCCTGACGGATAGAGCCTACTACTCTGCCGCCGCGGTCGCCGGAAACCTCGATAACCTTGAACTTAACCTGCTTGCCCTTGAGATCCTCGAGCTTGCCGCCGCGGGGAACACCGGTGTGGGAAGCGGGGATAAATACGCGTGCGTTATCGTATACGATAATCACGCCGCCCTTTACAATCTGCGTAACAGTACCCTCAAGAGTCTCGCCGCTCTCGCGGATAGCCTCGAGCTTGTCGAGTGCGAGAGTAACGTCAACGCGCTTCTTGGACAGCATAGCCGTACCCATAGAATCGTCAACCTTGATTACAACGGCGTCGATAACGTCGCCGGGCTTTACGATGCTCTCAACGTCTGCGTCAACATCGTTGGACAGCTCCTCACGGGTTATGTAGCCCGTCTGCTTTGCGCCGACTTCTACAACAACTTCCTTGTTGGATACGCTTACAACAGTAGCCTTAACTCTCTTGCCGGTATATAATCTGTTAAAAGACTGATCCTGCTCAAGCAGCGAAGCAAAGTCCTCCTCATTTTCGATATTGTTGGTGATTTCCTTGTTCATCTTCTTATGAACCTCCTTAATTGTATAGGCGGGAGTCGAAGCCCCTGCCGTTATTCCGATAATCACATTATCGGCTCGCAGATTTTCCGCTTTTTGAAAAATCTGCCGAGGAATATCCGATGCCTGCGTTACAAAAACCGTTTCGCAGTATCTGCCGCATATCTCAGCCAGCTTCCTCGTATTTGAGCTGCTTCTGCCTCCGACGACTATCATCAGCGCAGCCCGTTTCGCAAGCTCCTCGGCGGCTTGCTGACGCTCGGAGGTTGCATTGCATACAGTATCATATATCTCAACACAGCCAAGTTCCGTTTGTACCCTCTCGGAGCACTTCAAGAACCTGCTGCGGTCGAAGGTGGTTTGAACAACCAGCGCGATTTTGTCGGAAGTCGAAAGCTCGCCGCCGTCAAACAGCGCTTTTATCTCTTCAAAATCCTTGCAGACAAACGTTTTGCAAGACGCATTGCCCACAATTCCGATTACCTCGGGGTGAGCTTTGTCTCCCAGCACAATCAGCCTTGCTTCTTCGGGGAGACTGCCCGCAATTTTGTGGATTTTCTTT
>JBJESC010000423.1:0-6281 GCA_051882615.1 Oscillospiraceae bacterium | reverse complement strand
GAGTCAGTTTGAGAATAAAGACGACATAAACGCGCTTGGAATTTCATCAATGAAATTCGCTCAGAAATCGCTTTGCGCGCTGTTCCGCTATGTAGATGATGCACAGAGGGTGAGCGTTAAGCGCTTTGTCGAGGTTTCCGCGCACAACAGCGGCGACTATATGGATTTGGGACTTACCGCTCAGCGTAATCTGGAGCTGTGCGAAACAATGCGCACCAAGGAGAAGCGCGGCTCTTTGCTGTGGGTGCTTGATAAGTGCGTTACCGCGATGGGCAGACGCAGACTTCGCGCGTGGGTGGAGCGCCCGCTTATGTCGCACGCAAAGATTGTCGGCAGACTTAACGCTGTGGACGAGCTTATCAAGAACAGCTCGGTGCTTTGGGAAATCCGCGAATCGCTCAAAGGAGTTTACGACCTGGAGCGACTTATGTCGCGCATAATGTACAAATCCGCTTCTCCGCGCGATATTTACACATTCGGAAAGACTTGCGAGAGACTGCCGATTTTAAAAGAAAATCTCTCCCTGCTGACTTCAAAAAAGCTGGTTGACATTAACAAAGAGATAAGCGAGCTTTCGGAGATTGCCCAGCTGGTGGCTAATGCCTTTACCGACGACCCGCCCGCGTCAATCAAGGATGGCGGCGTGATTAAGTCCGAATTCAATGAGGAAATCGCGCGTTTACGTTCCATTTCCGATAATAGCTCGGAATACCTCCGACAGATGGAAGCCCGCGAGCGCGAAGCAACAGGAATACGAACGCTGAAAATCGGCAACAACCGCGTTTTCGGCTACTATATCGAGGTTTCCAAGAGCTTTAAGGAGCAGGTTCCGTCACATTACGAGAGAAAGCAGACGTTGACTAACGGCGAACGTTACGTTACCGAGGAGCTGAAAAAGGTTGAGGGTGAAATACTCGGCGCAAAGGACAGAATACTAGCGCTGGAGACTGCGATTTTCGGAGAGGTGCGCGATTTTATCGCTTCAAAGCTCACCGAAATCCAGCAGACAGCCGCTGCGGTTTCCAGAGTGGACGCGCTGTGTTCGCTGGCTCAGGTTTCTATCGAGAATAATTATGTAAAGCCCGAAATAACCCTTGAGAGTGTTATTGACATCAAGGATGGAAGACACCCCGTTATTGAGAAAATACTGACCGACCATCCGTTCACGCCCAATGACGTTTATCTCACTAATAACGAAAGCAAGCTGCTGATTATAACAGGACCGAATATGTCGGGTAAATCAACGTTTATGCGGCAGACCGCGCTTATTGTGCTTATGGCGCAGATAGGCTGTTTTGTTCCCGCAAGATATGCCAAGATTGGCGTAGTCGATAAGATTTTCACCCGAGTAGGCGCGTCCGATGACCTGACAGCCGGGCAATCCACATTTATGGTGGAGATGAACGAGGTTGCAGAGATACTTACTTCCGCTACCAAGAACAGCCTTGTTATACTCGACGAGATAGGCAGAGGTACTTCAACCTTTGACGGAATTTCCATTGCCAAAGCAACAGCAGAGTATATCTGCAATAAGATAGGCTGCAAGACGTTGTTTGCAACCCACTATCACGAGCTGATAACTATGGAAAAAGAGCAGGAGGGCGTTAAGAATTTCAGCGTTGCGGTAACCAAGCGCGGCGACGATATAAAGTTCCTGCATAAGATAGTTGAGGGCGGAACGGACGACAGCTATGGAATTGAGGTTGCAAAGCTCGCGGGTTTGCCCAATAAGGTAGTCCAAAGGGCAAAGGAAGAACTGAAGGAACTTGAAATCAGCGGTAAGGTGCGCCTTGCCGAAGCGATTGAGAAGAGCCGTGAAAATAATACCCAGCTCAGCTTTACGGCTGTTGAAGAACAGAATGCTATTGCGAGAATTCGTGCGGTTGATATAAACACACTAACCCCGATGGATGCATTTATGTTCTTGAAAGAATTAAAGGAAAATCTATGAGCGGCTATTAACGGTGCCGAATAGGATAACGGAGATTGAAATGCCAAAGATTAATTTGTTGGACAGAAGCGTATATGAGCTTATTGCGGCGGGCGAGGTTATTGAACGCCCGTCGTCCGTGATAAAGGAGCTGTGCGAGAATTCCATTGATGCGGGCGCAAGCTCGATTACGGTCGAGATTAAGCGCGGCGGAATAATCTATATGCGCGTTTCTGACGATGGCTGCGGAATTGCTTACGAGGATATTCCGCTTGCTTTTCAGCGCCACGCTACAAGCAAGGTGTTTGTTCAAGAGGACCTTGAAAACATCAACACACTCGGATTCCGAGGAGAAGCGCTTGCCTCCGTTTCGGCTGTATCGCGTATTGAGATGATTACCAAGCGCCCCGAGGACAAGCTCGGTTCTTCATACGTTATCGAGGGCGGCGAGCCAGTGGAATACGACAGAGCGGGCTGCGCTGACGGTACGACAATCATTATCCGTGACCTGTTTTTCAATACTCCCGCTCGTCTAAAATTCCTGAAAAAGGACGTAACCGAGGGTAATTACTGCCAGAGCGTGATTGAGAAGCTGGCTCTCTCGCACCCGAATATCTCGTTTAAATTTATCCGCGACGGAAAGCAGACGATTCTTACTTCGGGAGACTCGGACAGCTATAACGCGATTTATTCCGTTTACGGAAAGCAATTTGCCGCGGGTATGATTCCCGTGGAAACTATTTACCGTGATATTGGCGTAACTGGGTATGTAAGCTCACCACTGTTTACGCGTGCTAATCGTACTATGCAGATTTTTTTCGTGAACGGTCGAAGCGTGAAAAGTCCGCTGTGCTGTGCGGCTCTGGAGGAAGGGTTCAGAAACAGTATTATGGTGGGGAAGTTCCCAGCCTGCGTGTTGAACGTTAATCTCAATCCCGCACTTTTGGACGCGAATATATCCCCCGCGAAAACCGAGGTGCGTTTCTCCGAGGAGAAAGCCGTTTTTGACGCTATATATATTGCGGTTAAGAACGGACTGCACGGTTATAACGAAAGCCGTGAAATACAGCTGCCAAAGGCGGAAAATTCAAATGTGAACACCCCTCTCAAGCGCGAGGAAACGCCGCCTACCGTCGCTATTCCCGCAGGTCGGGCGGTTACTGCGGAAATAAAGCCTGCACCGGTTCAGACTGCTCAGAGTTCTCAAATTGTTCAGCCGGTTCAAGCTGTTCCGCCCGAACATGCACAATCTGTTCGCAGCGTTCATAATACTCAACCTGTCCGCAACGACAACGCATTTGCTATGCCGTTAGAAAATCCTCAGCCTGTTGAACAGCAAGTGCTGAATGAGGTTCTTCCCCCTTTGCTTAAAGATAATACTTCCGAGGCAAAAAAAGAGGAGCAGGACTTTTCGGGATTTGAGTTCCTTTCAAAGAAATCCTTTGAAAAGACGGAAATTAAGAAAGAGGAAGTGCCCGAGAGAATAACAGCGTCACAGCCTGCGATTTCCGAGAGCGATGATGAACCATGCGGAGAAATCCGCGTTATCGGAGAGCTTTTCAAGACCTACATTCTCTGCGAGAGCGGCGACAGCCTTGTGCTGATTGATAAACACGCGGCTCACGAACGAATAAATTTCGAGCGCTTCAAGAAAGGGCAAAATCTTCACGGACAGCTGCTGCTTGAGCCGTGCGAGGTGATCCTCGCTCCCGAGGAATACGAAGCGGTGCGGCATTTTAACGAGAAACTGGAAAATATCGGTTTGCTTCTTGAATTCCTGGACAACGGTAAAGTGCTGGTTGAGGGCGTTCCTCAGTCGCTGGAGGAAGCTGATCCGGAGGAGCTTTTGCAGAGTATAACGGATATTCTCTCCAAGGGTGACGATAATGCCGAGGGAGCGCTTTTTGATGATGTTCTCCACTCAATGGCTTGTAAGGCAAGCATCAGGGCGCATGAAAACCAGGATATTTCGGAACTGACATATCTTGCGAATATCGTGTTCTACGACAAGAATATCCGATATTGTCCGCACGGACGTCCCGTATTGACGCAGATCTCAAAAAAGCAGATAGAAAAATATTTCGGAAGAATTGTCTGATTTGAATAACTTGTTTGGAAAGGAGGAAATCCCGTGAATAAGGTGATTGTGGTATGCGGTCCTACCGCATCGGGCAAAACTGCTCTGGCGGTTGAACTAGCTAAAGCGTACAACGGAGAAGTAATTTCCGCTGACAGCATGCAGATATATACCGATATGGATATTGCCTCCGCGAAGGCTACGCCCGAGGAACAGCAGGGAATACCTCATCATCTGCTGGGATTTCTTGACCCGAGCGAGAGCTTTTCCGTTGCGGAATATGTAGGACTGTGTGACAAAGCGGTAAAAGATATTCTTTCAAGGGGAAAAACTCCGATTATCTGCGGCGGAACGGGACTTTATATCAGTTCGTTCGTGGATAATATCACGTTTGATGACAGCACTCAGGATTACGAGTTCCGTGAGAGAATGAGAAAGTTTGCCGAGGAGAACGGAGCGGCAGCGTTGCTGGAAAAACTGCGTTCCGTTGACCCTGAAACCGCTGCCACGCTCCACGAAAATAACATAGGCAGAATAATCCGTGCTCTGGAGGTCTATGAAACAACGGGACATACGATAGCACAGGCAAAGGCAGAGTCGAGGAACACACCCTCGCCATACGAGTTTATAATGATGACGATAGATTTTGAAAACCGTGACCAACTCAGGGAGAGAATAAACCGCAGGGTTGACCTGATGATGGAGCGAGGACTGCTTGACGAGGCGAAGAAGTGCTTTGCTCAGTCCGACCGTCCGACCGCGGCGCAGGCAATCGGCATCAAGGAGCTTTATCCGTATCTCCGTGGAGAAAGAGAACTGGCGGACTGCGTTGAGGAACTGAAACTGCGTACGCGGCAGTATGCAAAACGCCAGATGACGTGGTTTCGCCGCGATAAACGTATCGAACATATTGTGGTTGCCGAAAATGATAGTTTCGATGATATTGTAGATAAGGCAAAAGAGGTAGTAAATAAGGCATTGTAATATAATCTGATTACAAATAATGGAAACTGTGCCATTTTTAGGAATAAAATGGCACTTTTTTATAAAAAAAATAAAATTTTTTATTAAAATTTTTAAAAAAATAGTAGCAATTTTTAAAAAAGTATGGTATACTGTATTTATATAGTTGGGGGTAGCTGTGTTTTTTCGGCTGCGACTATATGGAGCCCCGTGTTCCGCATTAAAGAGAGAAAAAGGTGGTTAGCATGGCAAAGGATATTAACTTACAGGACGTTTTCCTTAATCAGGCAAGAAAGGACAAGATACCCGTTACGATTTATATTACGAACGGATTTCAGTTCAAGGGTGTGGTTAAGGGCTTTGATAACTATACTGTAATTCTGGATACGGACGGAAAGCAGAACTTGATTTACAAGCATGCTATTTCTACGATTACGCCGTTCAAGCCTGTTTCAATCCTTGATGCATACGAAAAGGGTGAGGAAGAGTAATGAACTCGGCTTGGACGCGCACGGTTATCGTGGTGTTGTCGCTGTTTGTCATCTCGGTATTCATCGGACAGGTTTTCTTTGCAAATCGTACGGATATATCGGTTGAGACCGTGTATCAATATAAGTTTGAAGAGGAAATACCGTTTGAAGGCGTGTATATGCGTGATGAAACGCTTGTCTACAACACGGACTCCGGCGTTTTGAGCTATGAGTGCGAGGATGGTTCCAAGGTGGGCAAAAGCTCAGTAGTTGCCCGCAGGTATAAAAGTGAAAACGATGTGGCGTATCGTCGGCAGATTGAGTCTGTAAAAAAACAGATTGACGTTCTTGAGAATGCGGAAAGGCTGATTGGCACCGATAATTCTCAGCTTGACGCGATCTCGGCACAGATAAATGAGAACCATTCTAAGCTTATTTCCTATATTCTTGATGGTGATTACAGTTCGGCTGACGAGCAGCAGAGCGATTTGCTTGAAGCAATGTGCAAGCGCGAGATTACGCTTAAAGAATCAGCCGATTATTCGGCGAGAAAGCAAGCTCTCAATGCTGAGATTGCTTCGCTGAACGCAAAGCTTTCGGGTGATGTAAAAGACGTTTTGGCTAACGGAACGGGTTTCTTTGCCAGCGAGGTTGACGGATACGAAAGTGAGATTTCCTTTTCTTCCGTTGAAACAATGACTAAGGAGAAAATTCAGGAAATTCTGGCGAAGCCCGACAAGCAGAATGTATCTTCGGGCGTTATCGGAAAGCTTATTCAGGATTATCGCTGGAGAGTTGCGGCTGTGCTGAATACCGAGAACCTGTTTGGCATAAACGAGGG
>JBJESC010000422.1:0-6294 GCA_051882615.1 Oscillospiraceae bacterium | reverse complement strand
GCGGAGTAAGTCCCGTTTCGCACTGTCCTATTCCCGCCTGAACAATATCGCCCTGGTTCCACGTAAGCCCCAGCTTGTCGTAAAGCTCCAGCGAGGTCATCTGTCCGTTCTGCATAGTCAGCTCAAAATTGAGGTCCTTTCCCACTCCGAATTTCCCCGCCCATTCAGCAAGCTTGTCAATACCCATTCTTCTTGCCGTCTCGTAGAAGAAGATGTTGCAGGAGAACCTCAGCGCCGTGCGGACGTTAAGCGCTCCGTGAGCGCTCATACAAGTGGGCATAAAGCCCGGAGCATAGTATGTGTACACTCTTCCGCAGTTGATTATGGTATCGGAGCGGATAACACCCTCCGCAAGCCCCGCAGTCGCCGTTATCGTCTTGAACGTCGAGCCGGGACGGAACACACCGTCCAGAGCACGGTTGAACACGGGCGAATCCTCCGCCGAAATAACCGAGCCGTAATCCTCGACATACTCGTTAATGTCGTAGCTCGGGTAGCTTGCACACGCAAGCACTCCGCCCGTTTTCACGTCAAGCACCACAGCAGCGCCCGTGCGGCAGGCTTCTTTCAGAAGCTCGGGATTTTCCTTGTAAATCGGCTTGTAATACTCCGTCTGCTGATATGTTATGTGGTACTGCAGCGCTTCCTGAACCAACCGCTGCAAGTCGGAGTCGATTGTAAGCATAACCGACTTTCCTGCCACAGGCTCGGTGGTAACCTCGTCGCTGATAAGCTTTCCGTCATGACCGCGGGTTATACTGCGAACGCCGCGAATACCGCGAAGCTCGTTTTCCAGCGCTTTTTCCACACCGCTGAGTCCGATACTGTCGTTGAGCGTGTAGCCGTCGTTCTTCAATTCCGCATACTGTTCTGCGGAAATAGCGCCAACCGTTCCGCGAAGATGAGGGGCAAGCTCGCCGTCAAGATAACGCCGCTCCCAGCTCTCCGTAATATCAACCCCGTCCAGCAGATTTGAAAGCTCTTTAAGCTCCATAACCGTATCAAGGCTTATATCGGAAGCAAGCACGAACTTGTTTCTGTACGAAAAGTCTTTAAGCAGCATTTCATACCGAACTCCGGCGATATATCTCCGCATTTGCTCGTCGTACTTGTCGCTTATTTCAAAAAGCTCGTAAAGCTGATAAATACAATCGTCAACGGTTGCGTAATTCGCTACGTTGATTTTCTCTTTGAGAGTTTCAACCGCCTTATCCTTGCCTCCAAGGAAGGAATATGGCTTGGTCTCGCTTATGGGCAGGGATTCGTTCCACTCTTCTCCGTTGTTCTTCAGTACGGAAAGCACACGGTAAATTATTTCATTCTGCTTTTCCTTATCCTTAGGGAACGTGGTATACTGCAGATTGACATTGTAGATTATCTTGTTGGATTGAAGCACCTTTCCGTTGCAATCGACAATCTGACCTCTTGCCGCGTCAATGTCCTGCTCGGCAACATAAGTCTGCTTTGTCATTTTGAGATAGCCTTCTCCGTCAACAAGCTGTGTTTGCAGAAGCTTCAGTCCGCACAAAAACGCGCAGACCACGACCAGAACCACAAGTATTATCGAACGTATGAAGCCCGAGATTTTATCCATAATTAATCAGTTTCCTTTGCCGCCGATTCCTCTGCGCTGTTAGCCGAATTCTCCAGCTTCTGCCGCTCCTTGGGGCGAAGCTTTACACTTATCAGCCACACCAGCCAGAATATGGGAACAGAGAACAGAATTGCCCCGCCGTAGCTCGGGATAATAACGCTTTTCAGAGAAATCAGGCTCTCCGAGCGCTCCCACACCCAATGCAGAAAAATCATATCCAAAAACGCCATAATGATAACCGCTGCTGCATTCATAACCAGATGAGAGAGAGCACTCACCCTCACCCAGAACCTCGACAGCAGCGTAATCGCAGGGCACAGGCACAACAGCCACAGCCCCGAAAATCCCACAATAGTAACGCCGTTTGCCATATCCAGCATAAGCCCGCAAACCGCGCCGAATATCCCCGAAGCCAAATCGCCCTCAAACATAGCCACCGCAGTTGCCAGCGGGATTATCAGCAGAGGACAAAACCCGCGGATAAGCGGGTTCGTTTCAAAGAGATATAATATCAGCAGGACAACGGAATAAAGTCCCCATCTTGCGACAGCACGCAGCTTCTCTCTGCGCGAACGCGACTTTATTCCGAGAGATTTTTTCATAAACTTCATATTCAGTCCTAAACGGGAGTCCTTATTCGTCAATCTCGAAAGGAATTCCCTTGCCGTCAAAATCCGTAATCACAAAGACCGACGTAACCCCGCGCACGTCCTGCGCAGGCTCAATAACCGCGTGTTTGGAAAAGCCGTTCGGGTCGTCATAAACCTCCAGCACCTTTCCTACATACAGGTCGTCGGGAAACAGACCGCTCTTTCCCGAGGTGAAGATTATGTCGCCCTCGCGTATATCCGCTTCCTTAAGAATACTGCTCATCAGTATCTGACCTTTCTGAGCGTATTCCAGATTGTTTTCAAGAACACCCGTAGCCTTGCCTCGGGTAGTGTATACGCCAACGTTCACGCTGGGGCTTAATATCGTCGTCACCCTCGCATAGTTGTCGGCGATAGACGTCACCCTACCGACAAGCCCCACGGAGGTTACTATGGGATCGCCCAGCGAAAGTCCGCTGTTCTTTCCCTTACCCACAGTAAACCCGCCGCAGATGTCGTTCGCATTGCGGGCGATAACATCGCACGGCTCGGAGAAGCGGAAATCCTCGTTTTTCTTGCGAAGCTCCAGCATCTCGCGGAGTCTCTCGTTCTCAAGCACGAGGTTTTCGTAGTCCATTGTGCTCTTGTACATCTCCGCAAGCTCGGCGTTGAGCGCCTCGTTTTCGCTCTTGTACTTATCGGCGTTCACCAGCTTGTCGATAACTCCCGTCACTCCGTCCGAAATTGCGTTCGCAAGACTTACAAACGGATAGGTAATCGTACCGATAATCTGCTCAACACCGCTCTGCGTTCCCGCAGAAACGGCGATACAGGTCATAAGTCCCAGCAGCAGCGCCGCAACACAGAGCAGGATTTTAAACTTTACGCTGTGAAAAAAGTCTTTCATATTTCAGAAATAAATCAGTAAATGGTCTCGTCCTCGGAAAGCACATCTTCGAGCTTATCAATGTTTTCGAGAACCTTTCCCGTGCCGTCCGCAACGCAGTCGAGCGGTCTTTCCGCAATCTTTACGGGCATACCCGTTTCCTCGTGAATAAGGCGGTCAAGTCCGCGCAGAAGCGCGCCGCCTCCCGCCAGCATAATTCCGCTTTCGATGATGTCGGCTGCAAGCTCGGGAGGAGCCTTTTCAAGGGTGGTCTTGATTGCGTCGATAACGTGAGAAAGCGGCTCGGAGAGCGCCTCACGCACCTCAGCCGAGGTAATGGTGATATTCTCGGGCAGACCGTTTAAGAGGTTTCTTCCCTTAATATCCATTACGGGCTCGTTCTCGTCCGTCTGGAACGCAGAGCCTATTCCCGTCTTGATATTCTCGGCAGTTCTCTCGCCGATAAGAAGATTGTATTTCTTCTTGATGTAGTTTATGATTGCGGAGTCGAATTCGTCACCCGCAACACGAACCGAACGCGCGGTAACAATACCGCCAAGCGAAATAATCGCAACCTCACTTGTACCGCCGCCAATATCGACAATCATACTGCCGACAGGCTCGGCAACGGGCAAACCTGCGCCGATAGCCGCAGCCATAGGCTCTTCGATGATAGACGCTCTCTTTGCGCCCGCCTGCTGAGCGGCTTCCTTAACCGCTCTGCGCTCAACCTCGGTTACACCCGAGGGAATGCAGATGATAACGCGAGCCTTTCCGCGTCCCTTCATCGCCTTCTTGATGAACTGTTCAAGCATAATCGACGTCATATCGAAGTCCGCGATAACTCCGTCCTTAAGCGGGCGGATAGCGACGATAGAGCCGGGAGTACGTCCGATAACGTCCTTAGCCTCCTGACCTACATAGCGCACCTGACGTGCTTTCTTATCAACCGCAACCACGCTCGGCTCACGGATAATAATGCCCTTTCCTCTCATATAAACAAGCGTATTCGCCGTTCCCAAATCAATACCGATATCTTTGTTTACACCAAACATTTTGAAGCGTCCTTTCTGTGATAAAAGCTTTGAATTCTGCATAAACTATGCCACCTTAAATTATAACACTATTCTTACCTTTTTTCAATACATTATTTCCTTAAATTTCAGAAAATTTGTGGAGAGTTTTTCGGCATTTTAACGAGATAAATTGCCAATCTATGGAATAAGAGCATATAACTTTTTTGAGATTGGATTCTTTGCGCTGACTATTATCTACGAAAGCAAAAAATGCGGGCATTTTACCCGCATCTTCTGCTATTTTGATTTTTAGTGAAAAACTTATCTGTTCTTGTAGTAGGGACACTTTTCATATTCGCATCCGCTTCCGGAATTGCAGGTGTATTTGACCTTGGAATCGTCAACGTCCATCTGCTGTCCCGTCAGTTTACAAATATACTTGTCTGAGCTTCTGAATATGTAGTTATTGGATTCATAATCCAGATACGGACATCTTGCCATACTATCACCTCCTCTCAAACGATGAATTGTAGTTGATATGTATCATATAACCATCTGAGCCGTCTTCTCCTGATGTAAAACTCAATTTAGGATACCTGTTTTTTATCAGCTCGCCAAGTTTCCTTACAAAAGCGTCAGGCTTTCCTCGTATACGACCTAACGTCTTAACCACACAATATCTATCAAATGTTCCCACTTCTTCCTTTTCTGTAGCAAAATCATTTAATAAGCACTCTCTGGCTTTCGGAAAAGATTTCGCCGAATAAACTTTTTTCATATATGATGCACTGATTTCAACCATATTGAATTCTGAACCTTTCCCTAAAGTTGTGGAAATAATAATAATATCAATCCATTCTTCTTTCACTTCATTGCTAATTTTATTTGCAGCATTTACAGTTTCAATACATTTTAAAATATCATTTACAAGCTCATCATTTCGCGTAATAGGGTCACCGTCCGATTTATTCTTAACAGATATCAATATAATAACCCCAACAGATATAATTAGCAAAATCCAAAACAGCAAGAAAGACACCTCGTTTCATATGTTTTATCTCGTTATTTAAGATTATATACTCATTTTGCATATTTGTCAAGTATATTATATTCGATTTGTGAATATTTACAAATCCCGTGGGATAATAATGTATAATGTGTTTAAAAGGAGTGATAACAATGGAATTTGGCGACAAGCTGCTGTCTATTCTCAATGAAAGGGAAATATCGCAGAAAGACTTTGCGGCGCTTCTCAATATTGCTCCGACAACACTTAATGGCTATATAAAAAACAAAAGACAGCCGGATTTCGCACTCGTAAAGCGAATAGCCTTTTCCTTAAATGTTTCCATAGACTACCTTTTAGATTATAACAACAGCAGTCTTGATTTGGACATAGCCGAGCTATCGCTAATTGACAAGCTCAGAAAAATGGATTTCAAGGAGCGAAAGGTAGTATACGACCTTGTAAATTTAATTGACAAAAGCCGTGAAGAAAAGTGAAATCAATACGAGAAACGAGTATTTGTATATTTCTTAATGCATAGAACCGCGTTCCCAAACGATTAACACACATACCGTTGTATACCCGCATAAAAAACAAAAACCGCAGGTCGTTTTAAACCTGCGGTTTGCTGTTATTGTCAACCAATTACTTCTTGAGGGAGTCAACGAGCTCCTTGGTATCGCGGGCGATAAGAAGCTCCTCGTTGGTGGGAACAACCCAAACCTCAACCTTGCTGTCGGGAGCGGAAATCTTTGCAAGCTTTCCGTGAAGTCCCTTGTTTGCTTCCTTGTCAAGCTTAATGCCGAAGAATTCCATATTGGAGCAAACATCGGCACGCAGGTCATCGGAGTTCTCACCGATACCGCCTGTGAAGAGAATAGCGTCAACGCCGTTCATGGCAGCGGCGAAAGAACCTATGTACTTCTTAATCTCATAACGGAGCATTTCGCCAACAAGGGCAGCTCTCTTGTTGCCCTCCTTTGCGGCAGCGGTTACATCACGCGCGTCGCTGGAAACTCCGGAAATTCCGAGGAAGCCGGACTTCTTGTTGAGGTAGTCGCTCATCTCGCTTGCGCTGAGACCGAGCTTATTCTGAATGAATGTAACAGCCGAGGGGTCAACGCAGCCGGAACGAGTACCCATAATTACGCCGTCAAGAGGTGTGAAGCCCATTGTGGTATCAATGGACTTACCGCCCTCGA
>JBJESC010000421.1:0-1686 GCA_051882615.1 Oscillospiraceae bacterium | reverse complement strand
TGTTATATTTAAAGTACCATTACAAGAGTTCCTGCGGCAATAAGTATACAACCGATTATCGTTTTTGCATTCAGTTGTTCATGGAGAAAAATCGCTGCCAGAATAACCGTGAACACTACGCTGATTTTGTCAATCGGAGCGACTTTCGAGGCTTCACCGATTTTCAGCGCGTGGTAGTAGCACAGCCACGAAGCTCCCGTTGCAAGCCCCGAAAGGATAAGGAATATCCAGCTTTTGCGGGAGATTTCCGTAATTCCGTTCTGAGCGTTCGTGATAAACACCATACCCCACGCCATAAGAACGACGACTACCGTGCGTATTGCTGTGGCGAGGTTGGAGTTTACATCTTCAATTCCGACCTTAGCCAGAATTGAGGTCAGAGCGGCAAAGACAGCAGAGAGAAGCGCAAATACGAACCACATTCAAATCACTTCCTGATTCTTCTAGCTTCAACATAGAAGCGCTTGTCGTGGGCGTGTCCCATAGAGAACGTTTTTCTGGGGAGAGCGCCGTCCTTTATTACGGTCGGGAACAATTCCGACTTCTTCATAGAGGGGAGCAGGAAGCCGATACCGCCGTCCTTGCAGAGATTGCGAACCGTATCTTCACCATGTATGTAGTCGATTTCGCCCTTATGTTCCGAAAGATACTTGTCAAGGAACGATTGGAGCGAGCCTACTGTGAGGTTTGAGGTGGGCTTTGTTATGCCGAAATCGAGCATTTTGTCTCCACTTATCAGAGTGAAGCGCTGCTCGGCTGTATCGGTTGTAAGTCCGAGGGAGTTTGTCATTGTATCAAGGAGGTCGTTGTAATCAACTCCCGTTACAACGCGGTGGATAGCTTCAAATTCGAGAGCGGGGGAGTGGAGGTTCACCAACTCCACAAGCGCGTAACGCGCAAGCTCCGCGTCAGGGCTGCCCTCACGCTTTTTCTGCTCATAGCACTCCTTTGCGGTAGCGAGGGAGTGGTTTCCGTCGCCCATTGCGAACAGCAATACTTCCTCGTCCGAAAGACCGTACTTAGCATTGAACGCCTGCTTGTCGGCGAGCTTGTCAAGCGCGGCACATACCGACTTTGCGGCTTCTCCGTCTACTTTCAACCCCTCAATATGTCCGCCGTTTTTCATCATATCAAAGTTGTAGAGTTCGGGGAGGTTTTGGTTTAGCAGGGGTTCTATTACCGTGTTGTCAATATCGTCAATTAAAATCATAATGTGCGGCAGTTCCAGCGGCGCGTTGGTGCGGATTTTAACTCGCGGGGGAATTCTTTCCGCAACGGTGGCTTCCGTTGCGCGGACAAGCGACTTGCTTCCCTTGCGGTAGTCATATTCTTCCAAATCAATCGCGCCCACAAGTCCCGCGCGAAGTCTGCCGTCTGCCTGAGTGCGCTTCACGAGAACGAAGCAGTCCTTATACTCGGCGAAGAAGCCACTCTCCAGCAGCTCCGTCATCTTTGCGTTAATCTTGGGGATACGCTGTTCGGTTTCGCTGAGAAACGCCTCGGGGAGAATGAGGTCGAGCGTGGAGGGAGTGCCGTTTGTCTGTGCGGCAACGTCGTTCCAATATTCGGGCTCGCTGGTATACTGGTCGCAGGCAACCACCGCCCACTTTTTCATCTGCTCGCTGTCGTACTTGGGGAGCAAAATATCTGCTGTCTTGAATGCGTTCATAGTTATTTCCTTTCGCT
>JBJESC010000420.1:0-1687 GCA_051882615.1 Oscillospiraceae bacterium | reverse complement strand
CAAATGTCCTGACGCGAAAGCTTAACCCAAATGCAGACAGGCTCATTGATGAATACCACATACTCTATAAAAACCAGCACACAAGGGACAGCAGAATTATTACTTTGGAATACAGATGTGACGATTAAGACTTGGTGTATAAAATACCGTCACAATCGTCACAACCGTCACACTAGTATAGAAAGGACAAAAGAAATGACTAAGAACACACTTTTTATGAATGTAACAGAAGTAATCGAAGAACTTGGCGTATCTAAGCCTTACGCATACAAGGTGATAAGAAAACTCAATGAAGAGCTTGCCGCACAGGGGTATCTCACTATATCCGGAAAGGTCAACCGCAAGTTTTTCCTCGAAAAGTGCTACGGCGAGTCCGAGGGTCTGAGAAAGGAGATATGATGCCCGTTTATAAGGATAAGAGGAACAACACTTGGCTTGTGTCCTATTACATTAAGGATTGGACAGGCAGGAAAAAGCAGACAACCAAGCGGGGTTTCAAGACAAAAAGAGAGGCTGTTGATTTTGAGCAGAAGCAGCTTCTTCAAGACAACAACGACTTGAATATGCCGTTCTCGGCTTTCGTTGAGCTGTACAGAAACGATATGAAGAACCGTATCAGAGAGCATACCTGGATGAACAAAAATAACATCATCAACGCGCACATCATGCCGTTCTTTAAGGACAAGAAGGTAAACGAGATAACCGCTCATGATATTATAGTCTGGCAGAACAGTATAATGAGCCATCGTGACGAGAACGGAAAGCCATACTCACCGACCTTTCTGAAAAGCATACATAATCAGCTTTCGGCGATATTTAATCATGCTGTAAGGTTCTATGACCTACGCAGCAATCCCGCCCAGAAGGTCGGAAATATGGGCAAGGGAAAAGCTCCGGAAATGCAGTTTTGGACTAAGGAAGAATACCTCAAATTCTCCGAGGGAATAATGGACAAACCGCTTTCCTACTACGCATTTGAGATACTCTATTGGTGCGGTTTGCGGCTTGGGGAACTACTTGCGCTGACAAAGGAAGATTTCGATTTTGAAAACAAAACGGTATCTATTACCAAGTCATATCAGCGTATTGAAAAGCGTGACCTTATTACACCGCCAAAGACAGAAAAAAGCATACAAACAGTTGTCATGCCGGATTTCCTGTGCGAGGAGATGAAGGAGTTTATGGACTCACTTTATGGTGTTGGCGATACAGATAGGGTGTTTCCTGTAACCAAAAGCTATCTTCACAAGGAAATGCGCCGCGGCTGCAAAGCAACAGGTGTGAAAGTAATACGAATACATGATCTACGCCATTCTCATGTTTCGCTTTTGATAAACCTCGGTTTCTCGGCAGTCGCTATCGGGAACAGAGTAGGTCACGAGAGCATAGATATAACTCTTCGGTACGCTCATATGTTCCCGACAGAACAGACGGCTATGGCGGATAAGCTCAACATAGAAAGGGGGGAATAAGATGTCGCACAAGAACACAGACAACAAGAACAGGGTTCGCAGTAAGACCATCGCATTCAGAATATCGCCGCAGGAGGCAGAGCAGCTTGATTCTTTTGTACGGATATCCGGTCTGAACAAGCAGGACTACCTCATCAGCCGAGTGCTGGAGTCTGAATAACCAACCGTGTAAATGCCAATAATACCCACAGAGAAAGTGAGGTATTGCACATGAA
>JBJESC010000419.1:0-1690 GCA_051882615.1 Oscillospiraceae bacterium | reverse complement strand
TCCGAGGGGCAAAGGGAGTGCCAGCGTTTTGCGCGACAGCGCATAATGCGTGCAACCCCCTTTCCCGCTCTCTGCTCGTCCTGCTTCCACACACCGACATCGGTGCTTTTTTCATAACTGAAAAAGAAAAGTGTGGGTCAATCGGCAAAGCGCTCGGATAGGGGCAGGGTGATGCGGCGAACAGTGTCCTCATCTTCTTTTTCAGCTTTGCAATAAAGTCGCAATCGCTCGGAAATCGGACAGAGCTGAAAAATAATGATAGTATGGGGGAAATGTGGTATGACCTTTTATTTGGTTGAGTATACATAAACTAATGCGTTATTGAAAATTCCTTTTTCTTGCGGTATAATTAAATTAAACCAAATGTTGAAAAGGAGAAACACTATGTTATATCTACCCGAAAATCTGAAAAAATACCGCATACTTAAAAATCTTACCCAAGAGGATGTTGCGGAATACCTCGGCATTACTCCACAAAGCGTTTCAAAATGGGAGCGTGGTGAATGCTACCCGGATATTACTTTTTTACCTGCATTGGCTAATATTTTTGAAACCAGCGTTGATTTACTGATAGGTATGGATACAATCCGCGCCGAACAAACACGTTATAACATACACAAGACCGCCTTTGAATTTCAGAGGTGCGGCGACTATGCTTCCGCAGAAAAGGTGTACCGTGACGCACTGCTCATCTACCCCAACAAGCCGGGAATGATTTTAGGGCTTGCAGGTGTACTTGCTTTGCAAGGCAAATCCGAGGAAGCGATTGAACTTATGGAAAGGGGGCTTCCCATATCCATAAATGAGAAGCAAAAGGCAACAACCCGTGCGACATTGTGTTTTCTGTATCTGAAATGCGGCAGAAAAGATAAGGCGGAAGCACTTGCTGCTGAACTGCCCCACACAAGAGAAAGCCGAGAGGTAATTCAGCCGTTAATTTCGCAGGGACTTGATGACAGCGAGATTGACAGAAATGTGAGAATTATTCTTCTTGGGGAATAGCGGGTATAAGCATAACCGCCTATACAATACCGAGCAGTTTAATATTCATATCAAGCCGCACCCGACACCGAGCGCGGCTTTCTCCTTATCCACGGCACTGCAATACAATCTGCTCCATAACCTCGTGCTCAACCACCAGCGAGCGTGTTTTCTCCCAAGCGGCGATTTCAACGAAAGTTTTAGGTCGGGGATTATTCTCGGCGTACTGCTTACGGAGCAGCTCCCACATCTGCCAAGCCTCACAGTCAATCAGACGGGGAATAATCTCCCATCTGACGTTTTCTTTCAGCAGCGGGATTTCTTCTGGGTAGTTCGCCTCCATAAATCTCTGCCAAGCCATGCCCCAGCGGTCGATAGGATTGTTCAAAAGTTCTTCGTTCATAGTGTTTTTCCTTTCTGTATGTATTAGCGTGTCGGTTGGTGACGGTTGTGACAGTTTTTCAGATACCTATACCACTACCACAAAAACCGTCACCGCCGTCACGAACTGTCACGGGGAATATAATGCAGCTCAATTCTGCGCCCATCGTGAGTTCGGCTGCTTCTGTAAACAATGTTGTGTTCATTGTATAGTCGGCTCGCATTGATATTCAGGCGTTTGGTAATTGAGTTTACGGGAATGTCTGCGCCTGTTTTCTCAAGTAGCTCGGTAGCCGTTCCTGCCCAATCGGGATTATCTGCTGTTACG
>JBJESC010000418.1:0-6397 GCA_051882615.1 Oscillospiraceae bacterium | reverse complement strand
GGCGCAGAAATGCGGCTACGAGCACTATATGCTCAAGGAAATTCATGAGCAGCCCGCCGTAGTCAAGAAAATGCTTGACGAGCTAACGAAGGACGGAGTTCCCGATTTCGGAGAGGTAGGACTTACCGATGAAATGCTCTGCGGCTTCTCGCGCGTGTTTGTGGTAGCCTGCGGAACGGCAATGCACGCGGGAATAGTGGCGCGTTACGCGATAGAGAAGCTCGCCCGCGTACCCGTAACCGTTGAGGTAGCGAGCGAATTCCGCTATATGGACCCCATTGTCGGCAAGGACGACCTTGTAATCGTAGTATCTCAGTCGGGCGAAACCGCCGACACCAAGGCGGGACTGGAGCTTGCGAAGTCAAAGGGCGCAGCCACGCTTGCCGTAGTGAACGTGAGATACTCGGCAATCGCTCGTGAGGCGGATATGTGCATTCACACCACCGCAGGACCCGAGATTGCGGTAGCCTCTACCAAGGCGTACTCCGTGCAGATTGCGGCGCTGTATATGCTGGCTCTGCGTTTTGCGTATGCACGCGGAACTATCGGAGAGAGCGAGCTTAAGAAGTTCACCGAGCAGCTCCACAGAACCCCCGAAGCAATCGAGAATATGCTCAACCGCAAGGACGAGTGCCAGTTCATCGCTTCTCAGCTCGTGAATGTCGATACGATGTTCTTTATCGGCAGAAGCTTTGATTACGCGCTGTCGCTTGAAGCGTCGCTGAAGCTAAAGGAAATCACCTACATACACTCGGAGGCATACGCGGCTGGCGAACTCAAGCACGGCACTATCTCACTGATTGAGGACAATATCCCCGTGATTACTGTTGTAACCCAGCAGAACATTTTCGCCAAGACCGTTTCAAATATGGAAGAGGTCAAGGCTCGCGGAGCGAAGATAATCGCCGTATGCAGAAGAGGCGCGGAATTCGCTGACGGAACGGTGGATATTATGCTTCCCGTTGACGCGGATATGGACGATATGTTCGTGCCGCTGCCGACAATGTGCGCTTTGCAGCTTATTGCGTATTACACCAGCGTTCTCCGCGGAATAGACCCCGACAAGCCCAGAAATCTGGCGAAGTCGGTTACAACCGAATAATTCGAAAACCAAAGTCACTTTTGATATGTCAAAAGTGGCTTTGTTATTTGGTTGACTTTTGGGAAAAACTTTGATATAATAAAGGATACAATATATCGGAATAAGTGGAGTAAAAACTATGAAAGCTTTGATAATGAATTGTAGTCCTGTAAGAAGTGGAGCAACTGCTGAAATTGTAAATATCGTTTCTGACTGTTTGAAAGAAAAATATGATGTTAGAAATATTTGTATTGATGATTATAGATTTGACTTTTGTAAAGGGTGTCGGTCGTGTCATAATACAGCAAAATGTATTCAGCAAGATGACCTTGACAGAATTATTGAACATTATGAATGGGCAGATATAATAGTATCAGTAGCGCCTTCCTATTGGGCTGATGTTCCCGGACAATTCAAGGCGTTTATTGATAGGTGTACGCCTTGGTGCAACACACATGAACCACACGCGACAATAAGCAGCGGAAAAAAAGGATATTCCATTGCATTAAGAACAGGTCCGAGTATGAAAGAATGTAATCGCATTATTGAAACCATTGAACATTTTTATGGACATATGGAGATTGAGTGCTGTGATAGATTAGGTTTGTGCTCAGTAGAGTATAAGGAAGCAGTAGAACCAAGAAAGGCTGAAATTATAGAATTTTGTAATAGAATATAGACAAATTCCCAAATTTCTGCTAGATAAAAAAGCCTGAGAAGACCGCGGTCTTGTCGGGCTTTACTTGTTTGCGGCTGAATTATTGTCAAGTTCGCTCAAACTGCATATACTATGTGAGAAAGGGGCGATAGTATGTGTGGGATTGCCGGTGAAATCAATTTTAAAAACTCAATCAATGCTGATATAATGAAGAAAATGAGCGCGGTGCTCACTCCGCGCGGACCTGACGCGGAGGGAGTGTTCGAGGATAAGAACGTGTGCCTTGTCCACCGCAGGCTAATCGTTATTGATCCCGAAAACGGCAAACAGCCGATGACGTTCGGGAACTTAACGCTCGTCTATAACGGCGAACTGTACAACACCGAGGAGCTTCGCGCGGATTTGCTGTCCAAGGGCTACGAATTCGACGGGCATTCGGACACCGAGGTGGTGTTAAAGTGCTTCGCGGAATACGGGGAGAAGTGCGTTGAGAAGTTCAACGGAATATTCGCGTTTGCGGTGTGGGATAAAGTGACAAAGCGGCTGTTTCTGGCACGTGACAGAATAGGCGTGAAGCCGCTGTTCTATGCAGAGATAAACGGCGGTTTGGTATTCGCAAGCGAGATAAAAGCACTCTTGCTTCACCCGAATGTAAAGCCCGTAGTAACGCGCGAGGGTGCAATGCAGATTATGCTGGTAGGCCCTGCCCGCGAGGTCGGGAACGGAGTATTCCGCGACATTCACGATATTCCCGCCGCACATTGCGCTTGGTTCGATAGGAGCGGCTTAAAGATAAATCGGTATTGGCGGTTGAGAGCGGAGAAACATACCGAGAACTTTGAAACTACCGCCGCCCATACCCGTGAGCTGATATTCGACGCTGTGAAACGTCAGCTTGTAAGCGATGTGGGGATATGCACATTCCTCTCGGGAGGGCTTGATAGCTCTGTAATTTCCGCGATTGCGGCGAGGGAGTTCGCCGAGTGCGGGGAAAAGCTGCACACGTTCTCCATTGACTACGCGCATAATCACGAGAACTTCCGCGCTTCGGAGTTCCAGCCCGATGAGGACGCTCCGTATGTAGCGAAAATGGCGGACTTCATCGGCTCGGAGCACACGATAGTCACGCTCGATACTCCGCAGCTTGCAGAGGCGCTGAATGAGGCGGTATGCGCACGCGACCTGCCGGGAATGGCTGACGTAGACAGCTCGCTGTACCTGTTCTGCCGTGAGATTAAGAAGCATTTCTCCGTGGCGTTGTCGGGCGAGTGCGCGGACGAGATATTCGGAGGATACCCGTGGTACCACAAGCCCGAGGTGATGAACTACAACGGCTTTCCGTGGGCGACAAGCGTTCCCGAGCGCGGCGCGTTGATGAAGCACCCGCTCTCACCCGATGAAGCCGAGGGCTTCGTCCGTGAGATATACAACCGCTGCCTGCGCGATACGGATTATCTGGACGGAGAGAGCGCCACGGAGCGCCGTTCCCGCGAGATGTTCATTCTCAATCTTGAATACTTTATGGCGACGCTGCTTGATTGCAAAGATACAAAAGTAAAACAGGATTTTTTGCTATTATAAAGCCATATTCTCCTGCCAAGTCGGCGGGAGATTTCTTTGTTTTCATTGAAGTCCAAGCAAAGTCAACCCGCATTTTACCTTTTCTGCACAAGAAAAGGTAAAATATATTTATGAAAGAAAATGACAAGTATTATTGAAAGGAAGTCAGATTATGAGCAAACAATCGCACGAAATCAGGAATTTAAACAATTTGGAAGACATTTACGAGTTTTTTGGCATGGACGGTAACGAGGAGGCTGCTCTTACAGACAGCTATTACGAGCTGTTTGAGCTTTTGGGAGCAGAAGCGATGCTGAGACTATACAAGTATTATCACGGTGATAAGATAGAATGCCCGATGAAGCTGTATCGAGCCGAGTATATAGCCGACCTTGTTTCCCGGACACCCGACAGAAAGGAACGTGCTGATATTGCAAGAGCCGGTGGATATTCACTGAAATTCATTGAGAGCATTATCCAGAAACGCAAAAAGGAGGGGAGAAAATGATTATTGCTATTTACAAAATCGGACAGATGGTATATACACTAATTCGAGAATACTTTTCAGAGAGCACTAAAAAGAATTGTTCATGTTGTCCATATAGGCTTGGAGTTGTTAAGACACTAGTGAATCCCTGTCTGCAGTGCAAGTACGGAAAACTCTTGCTGAAACTCGAATCCAAATAATGTACTGATAAGAACAACAGACAAACCCGCTGAATAGCAGACTAAACAAACAAGCTGCCTTCTTTGGAAGGTGGCTTGTTTGTTATATTATCACAATAATGGAATAAAATGATACTTTTTATTCTCCTTTTTATTCCTCTTTTATCGAATGGAATTGTGGATTGTATATGTGTTATAATCAGATAAAGGAGGATTTTGTCGAAATGAATAAAACCAAAGACATCAGTATCAACCTTAACGTGCTTGACGAAAAAGGGGTATATGAGGCTTTTCACGTTGAGGGCAACGAAGCAGAAGCCCTGACAGACAGTTATTTCGAACTTTATCAGCTTTTGGGCGTTGAGAATATGCTCAAACTTTACAAGCACTACCACGGTGACAAAATCGACTGTCCTATGAAACTCTACCGTGCCGAATACGTTGCTGACCTTGCGAAGCAGACCACCGAAAGAAGGCAGCGGGCTAATATCGCAAGAGCGGCGGGCTACTCACTGAAATTTATAGAGAGTGTTCTCCAGAAGCGGAAGAAAGAGGACGACTAAACTGAATTTAGTCCCCTGATTCATCAAGAAAAACAAATAAGGAAGGTATTTTATTATGAAAAAAGCACGAACCCTTTTCTTGCTGTTGGTCGTGTTGACGACCACTTTAGCACTTCTGACAGCGAGTGGCTGTAGTAGTTCAATAGACGACCCACCCAAGACTGCTGTCAACTACTATACTACTGTTATGAATTATAAGCCGTTCACAAATATGCCTGATATCACCGTTGAACAGGTTCTGAAGAGGTATATGGACGAACCCAATGGAGGATATAGTGGCTCGAATGGGGAGTATTCAGTTGTTGTAGGCGGTACAATACCCTCTCTGCAGCAGAAGGTCACATTTCATTTTACTGTTACAAATGATCCAGACGACACAACCCAGTGTTTTATTGATATAGACTCAGCTAAAATCAATGATAATGAGCTAGATTTTGATTCTACTGTTGATTATCTGTATGAGTTGTTCAGTGCATATAATGCGGGCTGTGAGGATCTTTCCCAATGGCAGGGTTCGGACCAGAGCGCCTCTCCCAGAATTGACACGCAAATCTCTGCACACGACAGACAAATCGTTGAGGGAGAAGGGTTTGAATGGGTTGAACCTATTAGTGTTGTTGGTGGAAAAATCACCGGTGTAATCAAAAATGTCAGCGGGTCAAGCAAAGGTGCTACTATTGAATTCGTTCTATATGATGAGTCAGGGTATCAGATATCCACTGCAATTGATATGACAAGCAGTATAGGAAATGGAAAATCGTGGAAGTTTGAGGCGGCAATGATGGATTTTGATAACAAAGTCAGAACCTATGAACTTGTGGCACTACATACGTTTTAAAAAATAGGAGGTATTTCATATGGAAAATACAGAACTTACTTTCAAGGAATACGTTGACAAGTACATTCTTGAGAATACAGGTTACAAATCAGCAGATGATCTTCTTGGTGCAAAGGTGCAAACCCCGTTTTTCAGCGGAGGTAAGCTAAGAAAACTCAGATTAAAGTATGTGACTTGGATTCCGTCTGCCATTGATTTAGAAGATCTTATTAGGTTTCTCGACAGCTATATGAAAGAATTTTCAGGCTTTTTCGGAAGATGGTCTCTGATGGTAATGAAACAGCCAGGCGTTGTAAAATCGGCTCTGACCGGAGATAACAATCAGAGATGGCAGGAAGTTCCTTTCGGTGATGAGTCGCTTGAAAACAAATACGACGAATATATTATCGGAACGGCTGTAGAAGGCAAAGAGAACATACTTGCACAGATTAGCATAACCCACGAAGGCTTTAATCCATCTAAAGAAAAACGCCGTCTCTTTTTTAGTGTAACCCCTAGAGTATTTCTTGCTCCTTGCCCAAGTGAGTATTCGCTGTCTGTAAAGGCTATACCGATAATGCATGCCGCATTGGATTATTATCTGAATGAGTATCTCAATAAGAACGAATGAAAAACAATTCTATCTTGACGTTTTATTTGTCAATAGAATTGTTCTCAAAACGCAACTTATACAATTTTGTGTATATATTATTATAAGGTAGCCAGATATGCTACCCGATAACCCATCGGATGATAACATCATTTCCCCTGAGCCAAACGGCTCAGGGGCTATTTTTGTTTAAGGAGGGAACGCTATGTTCAACAACCCACGCTATGCCACACGCGGCGTCAACAGTGAAGTCCCGCTGTTAACGCAAATCATTCTCTGGGGACTTATTGATTCAATGGAGGTAGCCGAAAAGGACTACCTCCAAGTTTTTCTCTTGTCTGATGAGAACGGCAAGCAGAAAATAGTCCACGAACAGGAACAGCCCGTATACCGCAAGGAGTACCTGTTCCCGAGCGACAACCCCATCACGGCGAAAATCTTC
>JBJESC010000417.1:0-6403 GCA_051882615.1 Oscillospiraceae bacterium | reverse complement strand
GAACCACTACAATTTCAAAGGCTTTTCGCGCTAACCGAAACTGCTTAACGTGAATATCGGTATAAATGCGATAACCGTTCGGTTTTCTTTCGGGTTTATGTATCAGTCCCCACTCCTCGTATTTACGAACGGTGTTTGGGTGAAGTCCGACTATTTTCGCAATCTGACTTGTGGAATAGGTGGTTTGTTCTTTATTCATAGCAGCCTCTAATACTTTTGTTATGATAATCCGGCTCGGCAGGCAAATCGTATAGCAATCACGCATTGAAATACATATCGTAAACTATAAAGCCGCTGACTCCTTCAAGCGAGCCTTTGTACGTTTCCTGACACATCATACAGCGCGGCTCGTTCAAAGGAATTCCGCTTGTCGGGTAGATATTAAATTCCGAAGAAGTCCGAAATCCAAGCGTATTGTAGAACTTGTAATTTCCCTCAACGGTTATTCCCTTATATCCCAGCTCTTTGACTTTTTCAATTCCCAGCTTAATCATAGCAGAGCCTATTCCCTGATGGAAATAATCCGCGTGAACAGAAACGGGCGCTAACATAACAATGTCCAATTTTCCGCTGTCGTTATAACCGCCCTCTTTTGTCGGGGAGAGCGGGAAATGCGAAAACAGAAAATGTCCCACAATCTTGTTGTCCAACTCCGCAACAAAGGACAATTCGGGAATATAGTATTTTGAATCTCTGATTTCTTCTACCAATGCAATAATATCGGTTCCGTCAGAGTAATCTGTTCCCTCTCTAAATGAACGCAGAATAAGGGAAATTATATCCTTATAATCCTTGTGCTGCTCGGGGCGAATTGTAATTTCATTCATAATACTTACAACCTCTTTTCTTTTTGTTAGATTATACCACAATTAACCGAAAAATTCAATCGTATAATTAAAAATTCCCAAGCCGCATTTACAGCTTGGGAATTATCCTATTACTTTTTCATCACCACAAAACCGCAGTTTTCAAGAGTGTGCATATAGGTGACAAGGCGATTGTAAAGAGGTTCGGCTTCCTCGCCAAACTTCTCCTTAACCAAAGCCGCTATGTCATACACCGTCTTTTCGCCGTCAATGCACAGCCACACAAAATTCCCCTGACCTTGCAGGTCAACCCGTGTAATGCGCGGCTTCTTTGCTATTTTTTGAAGAATTCGATTGAATACGCCTTTGTTTTCAATCAGTATTGTCACCTGTTCACCGTTTGTTTCGTAAGTTATTTTGTCGCTGTGTTCAGGAATAAGGTCAAGGTAATTCGTTTCGTTTTTCTTAGCCATTTTTCTTCTTCCCGAAACTAAATCTCACGCCCGCGCACTTCATAAGAATTGCCACAAGAACAACAAGCAGAACAACAGCGCCGATTACTCCCGTATTCACATACTCCGAAATGTTGATTGCCTTGTCAACGCCCAGAACAGCCAATACCGCCAGAATTACGCCTACAAGACCTTCGCCCGCAATCATTCCCGAAGAGAAAAGAATACCGGAATTAGCCTCATCGTTCTTCTTATCGGCAGACTTGCACTTATCGGCAAAGAAACGCACAATACCGCCAAGCATAATTGCCGCGGTAAGCTCAAGAGGGAGATAGAGACCGATTGCAACGGGCAGCGCAGGCAGGCGCAGCACCTCGAACACCAGCGCGATACAAACGCCTATTCCGACAAGTCCCCAAGGGAGATTTCCGTCCATAACCCCCTCGGTTACCATCTTCATAAGCGTAGCCTGAGGAGCGGAAAGCTCGGGAGTGCCAAATCCCCACGCAGAGTCGAGAAGCAGGAACACTCCGCCGATAGTAAGCGCAGATACTCCCGCACCGATAAGCTCGCCAATCTGCTGCTTTTTAGGAGTAGCACCGAGCAGAAATCCTGTCTTTAAATCCTGAGAGGTATCGCCCGCAACAGCCGCAATAATACATACAACGGAGCAGATAGAAATTGCGCTTACCATACCGACAGCGCCCGTTGTACCCGTTGCTTTGACGATAACCGTGAGCATAAGGAGTGTAGCGATTGCCATACCCGATACGGGATTATTGCTGGAGCCTACAAGCCCGACCATTCTTGAAGAAACCGTTGCAAAAAAGAAGCCGAAAATTACAATCATTACCGCACCGACAAGTGAAACAGGCACCTGAGGAATAAGCCAGAGCGCCACTGTCAGCGCAAGAATAGCGATAAAGGTAAACTTGAAGTTCATATCGCGTTCGGTACGCAAACCCGAAGCCGCCGTTTTCGAACCAAAAGCGCTTACAGATTTCTTAAATGTTGAGAAGATAAGAGGAAACAGCTTAATAAGACTGATTATGCCGCTTGCAGCAACCGCGCCCGCGCCGATATAGCGGATATAGTTGCTCCAGATAGCGGAAGCACCCTGCTGTGCATATATCTCGGCGATAGTGATTTCTCCCGGATAAAGCACGGTGTTTGCACCGAAAATCACAATCGCGGGAATAAGCACGAACCAGCCCAGCAGACCGCCCGAGAACATATAAGACGCCGTTTTGGGACCGCAGATATAGCCTACTCCGAGTAGCGCGGGATATACCTCTGCAGAGAATTCGGTTTTAAGCGCCTTAACGGGAATGGTGATTACACCCTTTGCCGCTTTCAGTCCGTCAATGATGAATTTGACTGCTGCGGATACTCCCATACCGATAAATACGCTCTTCGCAGATTTACCTCCGTTCTCGCCCGCGAGGAGAACCTCGGCGCACGCTGTTCCCTCGGGGTACGGCAGAACGCCGTGTTCCTTGACGATAAGCGCGTTTCTCAGCGGTACCATAAACAGAACGCCGAGCAAGCCTCCGCAGACCGCGATAATCGTTACTGCCAACATACTCGGCTTATCGGTCACTCCGTCCTTCGCCCAGAGGAACAGAGCGGGAAGCGTGAAAATAGCACCCGCCGCAACCGACTCGCCCGCAGAACCTATTGTCTGCACCATATTGTTTTCAAGAATTGAATCCTTTTTCAGAATTACTCTGAGGATTGACATTGAAATTACTGCAGCGGGAATAGAAGCGGATACCGTCATACCAACGCGGAGTCCGAGATAAGCGTTTGCCGCGCCGAATACGATTGCAAGAATGATGCCCGTGATAATCGAGGTAACGGTAATCTCGGGCGTTACTCGTTCAGCAGGTATGTAGGGTTTAAAATCTTTTTGACTCATTTTTGAATCTCCTTTCCGTTAAAATTCTTTTTTTGAGCAGTTTGCAGACTGCCACAAACAGCAATGATATTATTATACCATAATCCCCGAAAAAATGCAACTTTAAAATTAAATATTTCGATAGCACGCAACAAACCGAACCAATATTTGACATTAAAGAAGAAATGTGGTATAATCATTCCAACACAAACTACTCTCGGAGGAATTATGAAAAAGTTTAAAAACATACTCTGCTTAATATTTTCGGTTATGCTGTGTTTATCGTTCGTACTCTCGATAGCCGACACAGTTGAATTCCCCACCACATCGGATTTTAACCACCAAAACATCAGAACTCATATTGATAAAATATGCGAAACGGGCGTTCACTCCATTACGGACGCGGATGAAAACGCTCTTGCACAGGAATACATAATTTCCGTTCTTGAAGAGTTGGGGCTTTCAAATTCCGATACTACGGAAGCGCCCGCATATCTCGTTCAGGAGTTCGTCACCGCTCCCAACAATCACCAGAACTTCACTCTTGAAAACGTTATTGTACATATTCCCGCGAACGCCGAAGCTGTCACCAATCAGGCGGTTATGGTTATGGCGCACTTTGACTCGGCTCCTACGGGACAGGGCGCTTCGGATGACGCTGCTGCCTGCGGAACAATGCTTGAAGCGATACGCTACTACCTCGACCGAATGAATAACGGCTACAAGATTGCGAATGACCTTGTTTTCTGCTTCGTCAACGGCGAGGAATACGGGCTTCTGGGTTCAGCGGCGTTTATGAACGAATTCAAGGGGTTCAATAACCTTGTTGAGCGCATTAACTTCGCAATTAATCTCGAAGCAAGAGGCACATCGGGAACGCAGATTATGTTTGAAACCTCCTCCCGCAACTACAATACCGTAAAGCTGTTTTGCGAAGTGAACAACAACCTTTTCACCTGCTCCGTCGCCACAATGATTTACGATATGATGCCTAACGGTACGGATTTCTCGAACCTGAAGCCGTTCTATCAGGGCGTAAATATGGCGAACATCTCGCAGGGCGAAAGTTATCACACACAGAACGATAATCCCGAAAACGTCAAGGAAAACGTCCTTACACAGCAGGCGCAGATTATCAACAGGCTTCTCGATAAGCTCGGAAGCTATGACCTTGACAACCTTTACGAAGCCGAAGAATCAGCGATTTTCTTCTCCTACCTTAATGTCTGCGATGTCGTTTACACACATAATGTATCAAAAGTTCTGGCGGTTATCGGAATTGTCCTGCTCGCTGCGAATATCGTTCTGGCGTTAGTATTGAAGAGAAAGTCGCTTGTTAAAACGCTGAAATCATTCCTTGTTGTGATTGCAGGTCTTGCGCTTACAACAGGCGCAACCTTCGGCTGTTATTACCTGTTCCAGCTTATCGCCGCGCTCTGCGGTACGATTGATTTCGGTATGGTAGGAAGTATTTCGTTCTCCAACACCGCGATTATCGTAGGAATTGGAATACTCGCTCTCGGCGTTACGGCGCTTACATCTCATTTTGGCTGTAAGCTCCTTAAAATTGAGGCTTCGGATATTACAAGAGCTTTCTCATATATTCATATTTTTCTCGGGATTGTTCTTACATTCATTCTTCCCGACGCAAGCTACCTGTTCATTTTCAGCGGACTAATGCTGATGATAAATCAGATTGTCGTTACGATAAAGCCCGAACTTGCCGACTGCCATTTTGAGCTTATCGCAGAAGCGATTTATCTCCCGATTGTTATTCCGATTATCGTTCTTGCAACCTCCGCGCTGGGACTTGGTATGTGTTACGTATTCGGTCTGCTTTTCGCACTTTCTATTTTTGCGGTCGGTGCCTGCATTACTCCCGTATGCGGCTTCTTCTCGGTTAATTTCCTTATCGCAAAGGACAAGAGTAAGCCTGCCTCGGGTTGGATTGGCGCTATGCACATTATAGGCGTTTCGTTTGTCGTATTCCTCTGCGTAAGCCTTTGCAAGTCTGACGCTCACGTTAACCTCGGCGGGAAGCAAGGCACAGGCACTCACATGAACGATGACGCATTGATTTATTACGTCGGCGATGGCTATTACGGATACCAAGTGCTTGATTTAAGCGCATACCCCGCTCTTAAAAAATACTGCCCCGAAATGACATTCGACAAAGAAACGTGTGCTTATTCGGGAACAGGCGAGGAGCAGAAGCTCTCGATTTCTCCGCTTTCCACCGCGGAGGGCAATGTTCTGAAAATAAAATTGGCGCACGAGAATTCAATGGTAAATCTCGTTCTGCTTGACATTCAGGCGGAGTCTTTAACTCTTGATGACGGCATTAGCGAAATAACTTACGACCTCGCAGATTTAAATTTCAAGAAGCTCACAATCCACAGCGACGGCACTCTGACCTTGAACGGAGGCTCGGCAACTGCGGTTGCTACCGAATACATTGTGGATTACCCCGAGCTTATCCCCGAAAACTACGACAAGAGCGAAAAGCTCCACTTTAATCTCTGGATGGTTTACGAGTTTGAACTGAAATGACGGGAGGAACTATGGACAAAAAAGTCTACGAATTATTAACAACTATCCCCAAAGGCAAGGTTGTAACCTACGGACAGATAGCGGAATATCTTGGCAACAAGGGATTGTCGAGAGTAGTCGGTAATATACTCCACCGCAATCCCGAACCGTTTAAGTACCCTTGCTATAAGGTTGTAAACCGCGAGGGAAAATTGGCAAAACATTTCGGCTTGGGCATTGAAAAGCAAAAGGAAATGCTGGAGCAGGACGGAATTATCGTTGCCGATTACAAAGTGGATTTAAGCGTATACAGATACGATATTCCAGCCAAATAAACAGGAACGCATTATTACGGTAAACAAAAAACGGTCGGATTATCCGACCGTTTTCTTGTCATTGATAAATGTGATTTTCAGTTAAGGCAGGCTAAGCGTTTTCTCCATATATCCGCAGGTAAACGGGAAGAAATCAAATTTTTGCGTGCCTGTATGTATTGCACCGTTCTTCTCATACCATTTTCTTAAAACCGTATTTTCTTCAACAATGCCTATATTGAGAGTATTGCATCCCATCTCTTTAGCGGTTTTTACAGCGTGGTCAAATAAGCGCTTTCCGATTCCTTTGTGTCTGTACTCGGGCAGGACTGCCAGATTATTCAGTTCACACTCGCCGTCACTTTGAATATACAGCGAATAATAGCCGCATATCATTTCATTATC
>JBJESC010000416.1:0-6424 GCA_051882615.1 Oscillospiraceae bacterium | reverse complement strand
AGTATAATACGCTCATTGCAACGCTGGAGTTAGTGGATTCTATCTGTGATATGGCGCTTACTTATTCAGACACTGAGATAGCGAAAATCAGCTGGTCTGACTTTGTAGGTGGTCTTGACGAGGAATACTGCCCAGAACTCATAACCTACCTCAAAGAGCGCCAGCTTTATGTAAACGCACCGATTGACACGAAGGAGGACAACTGATATGTGTGCAATATTTGGCTTAATCGACTACAACCACACCCTTAACGCAAAGCAGCGCGAGAAGGTCTTGCGTGTGCTTTCGCAGGAGTGTGAAGAGCGCGGCACGGACGCTACCGGCTTTGCCTACAATTCCTGTGGCAAGCTCACAATTTTCAAACGACCGTTTTCCGCTCACAATGTTCACCTTAAGCTTCGTGAGGATGCGAATGTCATCATGGGTCACACTCGCATGGCAACACAGGGCAACAAGCTTGACAACCGCAACAACCACCCATTTCCGGGTTTGGTGAATGGAACGCATTTCGCTCTTGCACATAACGGCGTACTGCATAATGACCTTTCACTCCGCTCCCAGATGAAACTCCCGAACACGCCCATTAAGACCGACAGCTACATAGCCGTTCAGCTTATCGAACAGCAGAAAACCCTCGACATGAAATCCGTTAGCGAGATGGCTGAACTTGTCGAGGGTTCTTTTGTGTTTACCATTCTTGACGAGAAAAATAATATGTATTTCATCAAGGGCGACAATCCGCTTGCGCTGTACCATTACGAAAAGTACGGTTTCTACATCTACGCAAGCACCGAAGCAATCCTTGACCGCGCGCTTGCCGAACTCCGCATTCTCCGGTTCGACCATACCGAGATTCAGACAACCTGCGGTGATATAATCAAGATAGACAGCACGGGTGCAATGGAGCAAGGATTGTTCGATATCTCCAATCTGTACGGTTACGACTATCGCTTTCTCCGAAGCAGCTATTGGGATTACCCAGAACCTAGTGAGCATGACTCGCCCGAAGTGAAACAGCTGAAGGACTTTGCCGCAAGCATTGGCGTTAATCGCGAGGATATTGACTTGCTCCTATGTTATGGATACTTTGTCGATGAAATAGAAGAAATGCTCTACCACCCCGGCGAGTTTGAGCAGACACTTGCAGAAATCCTTGACGAGTGTGCCTTTGACTACTGCGGTGAGTTCTGATGAAGAATTTCGTATTTGGCTATGCCCGTGTTTCAACAGAGCAGCAGAACCTAGACCGTCAGCTTGATATGCTCGAAAAGTACGGCGTTGACCACATTTACAATGAAAAGATGACCGGCACAAAGCGCAACCGCCCCGAGCTTGAAAAGCTATTGGAGCGGCTAACCGAAGGAGATACCGTTGTGGTGGAATCGCTTTCCCGTCTTGGAAGAAGCACCAAAGACCTCATATGGCTGATGGAGACATTCAACAGCAAAGGAGTAAACCTCGTTTCGCTGAAAGAATCCATAGACACCACAACCATCACAGGTAAATTGCTTTTCACGCTGATGTCTGCACTGGCGCAGTTCGAGCGCGATGTCCTCGCCGACAGAACGCGCGAGGGACTAGCCGCCGCAAGAGCAAGAGGAAGAAAAGGCGGACGGCGACCTGTTGACAAGGAAGCCGTCCGCAAGGCTGTCAAGCTCTACAAAACCGGACAGTACACCGTCAGTGAGATTACGGAGCTGACGGGGGTTCGCAAAACCACGCTTTACAAGAATCTGCATGAATAGCAGATTCGGAAATAAGCTTGCCGCTCGGCGGGCTTATTTTTTATTTATCGTTCAAGATTTCATGTATCATGTAACTGATACAATCATCATTATCAAGACAAAGCACATGACGCTTTTCTCGTTCTGCCTTATCCATTTTCCAGTAATCACGAAGTTGAGCAGAAGGTGTGATAGACATAATGAATGAGTTCAGAATAATCTTGTCAGATACATTGCTTTTTGATGCAAGACTAGCTTGAAGCTCTTTTATCTTCTTGTAGAAAGTAATTTTGGGATCGTTCTCAGTAAGATTCATCAATCCTTTGGGATCAATAAAAGTAATTCGTTGAACGCCATCTTCCATTACCCAGAGTACAAAATCCGGATAGAAATTCCCCGCCTCAAAGAAGCCCATTCCTGATTTACTCTTATTTCTGAGTAGATAGAGCTCTTTGCCATCAAATATTGATTCATTTTCAGAAACAAACTTACTTAATAGCTCCACAAATTTCTTCTCGCCTTCGTTCATTGCTACCGGAGATACTTGTATTTTCAAGGATCCAGCCTGAACGCTAATTAGAGGAGCATACAGGTGCTTAGAGAAATCGAAAGCAGTAAGAATATTATGATGCGATGATATTTCAAAAGCCTTTATTCCTCCGTCTTTCTCAAGAGCAGCCTTAACATCATCGACAAATTTTTCGATGTTTTTTGAGCCTGTATCAGCTGAACTCTGCGCTGTATATCTTATTGTATATTCATCAACGAAATTCTTGTCGGCAGCGTCAATTGTGTGATACTGCATAAATGGAGCTTCCCAATGTTCCTTGTTGAATGCGAAGAATTTATCCATGTACTGTTTCAACGCCATAATAGCATAATCGGTCGCATTCTGAAGCTTAACAACAGAATCAATGATCAGATGAGTCTTCGGAATTAGCAAGGCATACCATCCATCAGTGCTCAAAATACTGCTAATTGTCGCTTTATCAATAATAATATTGTAATATAGTTTCTCATTCTTGTATTGTTCGAGCTCTGTGTAGATTCGATTATAATCAAGATAAGGGATATACTTCTTTTCAATCGTATGCTCTTCCGTGGTCGATTCGAGGTGCAAAGAAAAGCTGGATTCAATAGTCTGAACCTTTGAACGACAGTCGATTACGACCCTGTTTTTTATGAGATAGCTCATAAAGAGTTTGTCTGGTGGCGAAAGAACAATGCGTTCAGACTGTCTTTTATATACAACTTCTTTGGGCAGAGAAATAACCTGTAACTTCTTATCCTTGATAACAGGGAATCTACTTAACACGGGGAGCTTAAATTCATGAATAGTTTCGTTTGAACCGACATCCTCCATCTCAAGAAACTTCTTAAAATCCTCCATGTACTGAGCCTTTACGCCAAAAATGGTCAGCATTTCCAGTGGCATAATATATTTCGGAATAGTTATCTTCTGATCGTCTTTACTGCTTCGTTTTAAGCAGCCATAATACCCTTTTAGACGCACACCTCTTCCAAAGAGCTGAATAGCCTGAGAACCTTCACCCTTTGCAAAATTAATAAGTCCCATAGTAGATACTCGCCAGCTGTTCCAACCCTCAGAAAACTTTCTTGAGCCAATGAGTATGTTTGTTTTTGAAGCTTTATCGTTTATCGTACTGAACATAGATTCCGACAAGAATTCTTCTGTATCAGTGACCAATCCATCACTCTCGCATTTTTTCACAAGAGTAGTTGTATCTCCAACCGATATTACACCAAAGAAATCATTGTGCTCGCCAATTTTCAGACCGATTTCGCCATCAGCCTGCTTAAGATTAACAATATGCAATCTCGGCTCATCCGGAACCGAGTCTACATTAAAAACAATCCTCATGATATCGGCAAAAACGTCTTCAGCAAGAATTTTTCCGCCAAATGTAGAAATCAGCGGCTGAAAATCGTTGTAGAATAATTCATTACCGGCATTATCTCTAAGTCCGGTATCCTGATTAATTATGGCATCTATTCGTCTGATTGCTTCTGATTTCTCATGAACAAATCTATCAATGAACGCAAGCACTTCTTCAACGTCAGTCAGTTCGGCAGAAGAGGTTTTAGCAGTAACTCTGTTTCCGACGAATACCAGCAGAGGCTTTTCAATGTTAAAAGGCTTTAGCTCTTTGGAATAAGTTCCATAAAGCTTCATTTGCTGATAGAAGGACATAAGACAGCCAACAAGATAAAGCTCTTTCTGTTCAGCATCAACCGTCTCCTTCAGGTTGTAGATACGATAATCCTTGCCGTATCCGTCCTCGTAAAAGTACTTGTAGGAATAATCCATAATGATAGCCTTGCCGTACTCGTCAAGCAGCTTATCCATTTCTTTCGCCTTCTGAGAACGCAGCGCCTGCTTGAAGGTCGCGGAATACTCAAAGGAAAAGCCATCGGCAGAAAGCCGTGTGCGATAATCATACCACACATCACCGGTAAGTCCTTTATGACCCTCGTCAACGAGAACGAGATTGTTCTGCTCAAAGCTGTCAACAGATACAGTTTTGACTTTGCCTTCCTCTTCGAGCTTATTTATGTCAATGATAATTACTTCGTCCTTGCCGGAAGAAAACGAAGACAAATCCTTTGAAAAAATCGATGCAGGGATATCGGAAAGCTTCAGCTCCTGAAGATGCTGATTTGATAACCCCTCATTAGGCGTAAGAACAATAATTTTGTTGAGGCTGATATTGCTGTTGAGCCGTTTTGCACGCTTCATATAGTGCAGATACTGCAGGATATTTATGTGCATAATAAGTGTCTTGCCGCTTCCTGTTGCACACATAAAAGCGAGCTTGTTCATTGTGTCGGCTGTGTAATGCTCAAAATGGTTCATACCCAAAGAGTCAAAATCAACTTTATCAACGAAGTTGTTAAGGTCTGATATAAAATCGTCCCGATCGTTGAAATACCTGTCAAGGTACATCTCGGTGAACAGCAGGGAAATATACTGATAGTACTTGAGGACAATTCCTCCGCGGTTTGCACCAATCTGTTTTACATACCGGCAAATGTTCTCATCATAGCGTCTAAGTTCATCTTCGCTAAGTCCGTTGTCCTTGCATAACAGCTTCAGATAGCCGAAATAATATGTATTCTGATTTTCGTCATAGCCCTCATAATCAGAGCTGTTTAGTTGACCGGCAAGGTCTTTTAGGCTGTCCTTACCGAAAAGATTGAGAAAATATCTGAACAGTATAAGCCTGTCGTTGAAATCAACGGTCTGCTGGGCAGTTTTCCTTACAGCCATAGCTTACTCCTCCTCAAACATTCTCTTCTTGAATTCAAGCTCGGTCATCTGCACCTTGAAGCTGTCCTCGTCAGTGCTGATGTTCTGCAGGTTGTTATCTCCGTTGACATAGATAATGTCGTACTCTCTGTCCTGAGGATTTATCCTGTGCTTGGAGAAGTATGCATCAAGAGCGGCATTGCTTTCAACAAGATTATCGAATATAGTACGCCAGATAATCAGCACGCGCTTGCCGTCGGGAGTTGTGCCCTCTATCTGCTTGAAGCCGTATGTACCACTGTTATCCTTTACAAGGCGCACTGCTCCCTCATACTCGCCGTTTTCGTCTTTGACGGCATTGAAATATGTGATAGCGCTTGCCGTTTTAACAGTAAGCCCGATAAGATAGTTGAAGGTTTCCACAACATCAACATTCTTTTCCTTTGTTTCGTTGTTTTCGGTCACTTTCAGCTTGTACTCGAACGGAGTTCTGAACGCATCAAGATTAAGCAGAGAGCCTTCGGCCTCCATATCAAGCATATAGTGGATAAGGTAGTCCTCGCCGAAAAGGTCAAAAAGGGAATGCCTGTCATCATCAAGGCTAATGTTTGAAAGTGCGTCCTCGTAGCTTTCAAGCCTCATATATTTCATTATGTGGGAAACGCCTGTGCTACGGGTTTGGGGCTTGCCGTCTTTCCAGTCTTTTAGTTCACAACCATAGATGGTTTTTTTTACTCTTGGCAATGTTGCCTTATTAAAATAAGAACCCATTTCAACAAGAATATACTTTCTATTGCCATTATCTTTTTTATTAAGCATGAAAACAGATTGAGCAGTTGTTCCCGAACCTGCAAAATAGTCAAGAATAATTGTACTTTTATCCGAAACAGCATATATACAATCATATACAGTAAACACAGATTTAGGATATTCAAAATCTTGTTTGGTAAATCCCATAGAACTAAGAATTTTAGTTCCGTAATCTCCAGCGTTATATTTTGAATCCGCCCATAAAGTTTTGTACTGGTCGGAATACTTTGGCATCTTAATTTGCAAATTGCCTTTTCGAGAATTATCAATTTTTAGATATGCAAAAATTTCTCCAATTGTTTGAAATGCATATCTCCATTTGCGTTCAACGCCATTATCATCAATAGCCCAGACAGCGATTATTGGATTTTGTTCTGTTGATAGAATTATTTCTCCTTCATAATCATCAGGAGTATATACTGTTATTTTTCCCAATAGACATTCGTTTGCGGATTTGGGGTGAAATTCTTCATCCAATACGCCACCAAAGCCAATAATCATATCATTTTGAACATAAATAGGATAAAAGCAATTTGCAGCATCAGAACGTTCTGATTCACTTCCCCAATTTCTAAGGAAACGCTGAATAAATAGCCAAAGGAAATGGCTGTGGCACAGAGTA
>JBJESC010000415.1:0-1710 GCA_051882615.1 Oscillospiraceae bacterium | reverse complement strand
AAGATTGCAAAGGGTTTGAAGGAAAAGTTCGGAAGCAGTGTGTCCGTTATGTTCCCGAACAGCCAAGAGCCTGTTCTCTTCCGCGAGCTGCGTAACAACGGATTCTTCTCGGAGCGCGAGGTTACAAAGGAAGAGCACGAGGACGGCTCCGGTATGAAGGCGCTGTATGAAGATATACAGCAGATGGATACTTGGTACGGCAAGGACGACAACCGTGTCTTTGTTGCAAAGTACGACTGGACTGTTGCCGGCACCGATGAAAAGGGCAGGGAGTTCCTGTATTCGTTCTTCCTCGATGGAAACCGCTACAATATGGAGTCCAACAACGGCAAAGTCAAGGATTACGAGCTGGGCACCTTCTTCAAGAGCATTATAAGCCTGAAGCTGAACGACTGCATCGTAAACGGCTCTGTTTCCGATGAAAATGCGCTTGCTGAGGCGTTCTCCGTAATCGACGAGATGTTTGGAGAGTCCTACCGCATTTCGATGAAGTACTTCCAGTTCGTTGTATCTTCCGGAACGGCGTCTATTCAGTTCGAAATTTCCAAAATTAACATCGGCAATCTGAAAAAGGCGTATGATGTTCTTCAGGCGCACGAAATGCGCTTTGAAAACCACCAGATTTTCAATCAGGTTGTAACTCTGATGGTAAACTCCTTTACAAACGGTAAGGACACCATTCAGTTCCTCAAGGAAATCAAGGAGCAGGGCGGCGAGGTTACTCTTGCGCTCGATATAAACAAGCGTTACCGCTTCTCCGTTTACGGAAAGCAGTTTATGATTCCTCCGAATATCTCCAATGCGGAGCTTCTGGAAATCGTCGGCGATGTTCAGTCGCTTATCGAGAGCGGAATGTTCAATAACCGCGTATTCGATTTCCCGTATTCCGAGGGACGTTTCTCCTTTGATACAAGCGATATTGTTTCCGCACTTCCCGACGCGGGCGGAGCGTCTATGGTTGAGCAGACTCTCGGAAAGCTCTATGTGTGCGATCTTGGTCTTGACAAGATTGCGCTTCTCAGCCCCGAGAATAAGCTTGTTAAGATTGTAGACCTGTCTGCGCCCATTTCCGAGGAGGATATGAAGCGCTCGCCCAAGCTCGTTATTCTGCGCGACAGAATGACAAAGCCCCAGTATGCGGGATTTGTAGAGTTCGTCCTCACCGGAGAGAACAAGAACATTCTGCGCGGTCTGTATTCCGGTACGGAAGAGCCTAATGTAATGCTCATTGACCAGCTCCCGTACTACTACAAGCCCGTTCCCGCTATCAGCCGCAAAGAGTTCGGTTATCTTCGCAGCGAGGCTCGCAGAATTTCGGTTTATGAGTCTTCTGCGCCCAAGGCGTACAGGAACTACTTTGCGCGCGATATTAATGCCAAGCTGTTTGGTTACGGCGGAGTATGCCCGTGCTGCGGATATGAGAGAACAACCCTCAACAGCTTTATTGTCAAGAAGTTCTCCATAGGTCTTATGAACGGTGCAAGAGAGCAGAAGTTCCAATTCTCGCTCTATCTGTGTCATAACGACGCTGACGCTGCGACAGGCTGGCTCATTGACGATATAAGCATCGGCGGTATGACGCCGTTTCAGTGGCTTGACGAGATAGCTCAGATTGATACTATCCCGCCTGAGTTCCTGTATTGCAGAATTAAGTTCCGCAGACAGGTAAGCTACAATATCTCCGAGCCGGTTGAGGGTTCAAACCCCATT
>JBJESC010000414.1:0-6467 GCA_051882615.1 Oscillospiraceae bacterium | reverse complement strand
GGCACGAATTTCAATCGCTGCGGAGAAAACCTTGGCATTATACAAAAGAACGACAGATTGGGAGCGAGTTTATGAGCTTTGAAATCTCAGCCGAACAGATGTATAAAGATTACAAAAACAAAGTATTCGGCTACATATTCAACAGAATTCATAATCGTACAGACGCAGAGGATTTGACTTCCGATGTGTTTTTGAAGATTGTGGAGCATATTGATGATTATGATCCCCAAAAGGCCTCTCCTTCAACGTGGGTTTTTGTGATTACACGCAATACCCTTATTGAGTATTTCAGAAAGCATAAGCTGACTGAAGATGTTGAGGAACAGCAAATTCCCGTGAATGATGAGCCGGTGGACAAGATATTGCTGGAAGAACAGCAGGAGCTGGTTGCCAAGGCGCTCTCGGAGCTTCCCGATAAGATGAGAGACATCATTGTCGCGCGGTATTATTACGGTTTCAGGTTTTCGAAAATCGGCGAGATGATGAATATGACCGAGGCTAACGCGAGAGTTACCCACGCGAGGGCATTGGCAAAACTCAAAGAGATAATTGAAAAAATGCCCTGAACTATTCTCGGCTTTGTTACGAATTAGATTTCAAGCCGTATAAAGTGTTGAAAACGCAATCACAAACGAGCATTACAATACTACGTTTACAGGAGGAAAGTACAATGGCAAATAACCAATTTGACGAGATATTGGTAACGCTTATCCAGCGGGAAGAGGAACAGCTTCGTGCGGATTTTGCAGCTCTTCGTGAGAATATAGCCGGCGAACCCGGAGCCGATTTTACTGATGAAAAAGACTTTGAGGAAAGAATAAAGTCTGTGTACAACAAACACAATGACAAACTTGCAGTATCCGACGAGATAGTGTATAATACTGCGACTTACCATTCTCAATTCGATTATGGAGTCTGGAGACCGGAAGCGACTAGTGAAAGGGTAGGTGCAAGCAAAGTATCCTACGCTGCTTCTCTCGGAATGAGAATTGCTCTTAACCTCTGTATTGCCAAGAACCTCAAGGACGGTATTGACGCTTACCATGCGGAAGCTCCGAATAAAGACCTGAGCGATGAGGAGCGTACTCAGCTGAAAAACTACATTGACGAGAAATTCGCTGTTCAGTGGAAAACTGAGAGTGAGAGAGTACTCTTCGGAACTATCAAAAATAGATTTGACCTTCATATCTCTGATAACGGCACAACGAGGGATTTTTTGGCTGAAAGTTATCGTGCATTTGAGGATATGTACTTGCAGGAGCACGAACAAAACCGTGACGGACTTGTGGCTGAGGTTAATTCACCCAAAGTTGAAATAAACAACAACCACACTCTTCACGAAGCATTGTATCATGCGAATATGAATTATGTGAAAGACACCAGAAATACTGCTATTGCTCCTATTCCTTACTCCCATACTTCTCGTATTGTACATGAGTTCCATCCCTTTGACGAGAAATTCACCAAGGAAATTGATGAGCTTGATGACAGTGATTTTGATAAGGTGTCTGTAAATCCGGAGAGTTTTCTCGAAAGCTACAATAAGTGGAAAAAATTTGAAGCCAGCGATAAATTTCCCGAAATAAAAAAATTGGTGAAGAAAGAGTTTGAGGAGAGTAGAAAGTATGCACTCGACTCGAAACGCAGGGAGATCAAATCTCTCCGCGAGGGGAAAGATCCTCATAAAGAACAGAAAATCCAAGAAATAAAGGATTATATAGAAGAGCGCTCCAAAGATAACGTTGATAAATGGTCCGAAGAGGATGTAATGGAATTTTTCAAAAAAGACGTTATGCTCAAAGGAAATGAGGCGCTGCTGCCGAGTTATCAGGGACTTTCTAAGGCTGAACGGGAATATTGCGATAATGTTTACAATCATCTTTACCATGCGTTTGACAGGACTATTAATGAGTTTTTGCCTGAGGGACAAGAACCCGAGCGATTTGGGTTCAAAGTTGACGGAGAGTATGTCGAAAGCCGGGCTGATGTAGTTGCGGGAGCGCTTATGGGAAAGAAGATTACCAAAGATTATCTTGATGGTGATACTCTTAGGACTGTCACCATTCAGCCCGAACTCTACGCATGGAAGGAACGCAAATTGGATTATAATAACGAGGATTACTATTATATTGAAGAGGAGGAACCCCCGACTGCGTTCGACAAATTTCTCGATGTTCTGAATTCTGTGTTGGAAAGCATTAAAGATTTCTTAGGCGTGTCTGAAAAAGCAAAATCCGAAAAAATGAATGAAAAACTTCAGGAGAACCAGACGCGTACCAAGACGTCCTTTGCCGAGATTGCTAACGAGAAGTTCTCTGATAAGCTGGTTTCTTCCGAAAAACGCGGGAAGATTGAGGCTAAACAGAAAGAGCAGGCTGAGAGGAATGCTCCGATAATAAACAGATGATTACGAAATCTGTTACGAAATCCAAAATCGCTCGTATAAACAATTAAGGCAGGTGCATAAAGCTTGTGCCCGAGGGAAATATGCCGCAATTGGGGTGGTGAGAATGCAGATTACAGAGCAGCGTATAGCCGAGATTTTTGACTATTCACGCTTTGAACCTTCAAAGAGTATGAAGGAAATTATTTCCGCTTTTGCCGAAAAGTATAAAATAGCTCAGAACAGTCTGCGTGAAAAGGTTGCGTTTGACGAGCTTTCGGGTGAAAAAGTGGGAAACCCGACAAAACAGCCTGTTCGGGACGGTTCAGCCAAGAAAACGGAAAAGAAGAATGGAAAATCGTTCTGATTTGGTGTTACAAAATCATCCGGAATTGGTATAAACCGGTGAAAACAAAATAACCGCTTCGGCGGGAATTAAAGGAGAAATTATTATGAACACTGTAATGATGTTACTTGCACAAAGCACAGAGCCGAATCCTTTTATGGAAATGGCACAGCCGATTATCAATCTGCTCAATATGATTATCACTCCCGCACTTCTGATTGTAGGAGCTTTGGGCGCTGTTTTCTGCATTCTGCTTGGCGTTAAGTACGCGAAGGCGGAGGAGCCTCAGGACAGAGAAAAGGCTAAGCACGGTCTGAGAAACGCTGTTGTCGGCTTTGTACTTATCTTCGTTCTTCTCGTAGCTCTGAAGATTGGTCTTCCTGCAATGACCAAGTGGTATGAGAGCACTACCTCTGATACTATTACCACCAGCACTACCACCTGATTATCACGCAGATAACTGACTTGTGCCGCTTTTCAAGGGCAATACCGCACAATTATTGCCGTTTGATTGCACCGGCAGATTTTTCGTCAGATTGTGCAAATTGAGTGCAGGCGGGCTGGTGCCCGTCAAGCGAAATTTGTGCAAGATGGCGGAAAAGATGCAAGCAAGCAGACGGCAAAGGCGACAGCCGGTAATTGTGCGGTGTTGCCCAAGGGCTTCTCAATGCTGAATGAAGCCCCTTGGGAAGCGGCAAAGAGTTTTTATTAAGTAGTTTTTTTATGAAACAGTTTTCGGGAGAGATTGGCATTGAACAAAAAGAAGCACAGAAAAAATTCCGTTGGGAAAGTACCCGAAATAGAAATCGAGGTTGAACCCGATAACATCGGAGAAGCCTGTGAAGAGGACGACAGCGAGGAAGCAGCTCAAAGAGAGAAAGATGAACGCAATAAGCAGCGGCGGCAGATAATCGACAAAAACTCCAAGTCTTATAGGATTGTTACGACCATTCTTTCGGCGCTGGGACTGTATTTCGGATTTTACTTTTTCCCGCAGATGTTCTTCATACTCTTTTCAAATGATGCCCTGCAGAACAGCGGCACTTTGAAGCTGATGTGTTCCATAATGGGATTTTTTGTGTACTTCTTTTATCTGCTTAATCACTATCTCCGCAAGCAGAAAAAAAATCCCGATGCGGAGAGTGTTCCCGAAATTCTGGAATTCTATCCACGCTCAATTCAGGCAAAGCCCGCGCTGCTGTGCGCTGTGACGGGTTTTTGTATGAACCTTTCCACGAGCGCGCTGCTGGCTGTTCTGCCAATTCCCGAAAGCATTATCGGCGATTACAGCGCGGGAACGGAATCGCTTCTTTACACAGACAATATCGCTCTGAGCCTCGTGTATATCGTCATTCTGGCACCGTTGTGCGAGGAAACGATGTTCCGTGGATTTCTGCTGCATACGCTCCAGAAAGCGTTCCCTGAAAAGGTCGCGGTTATTGTGGTGGCAATTGCGTTTGCTCTGCCGCATATTCACCCGCTGTGGATTTTAGTAGCACTGTTCAGCAGCTACTTCTTTACGCTGATTCGGTGGAGGTACAAAAACCTTATGTACCCGCTGATTATGCACGCGGGATTTAATCTGGCGACAGTTCCGATGCTTCTGCTGATGAATAAACCAGCATACACGGTGCTGTTCGACAATATTATTGCGGAACTTGTTTATTTGATTTTTGGCGGACTGACGGTGTTCTTCTGTCTTAAAACTTTGCTGGACGATGTTAAGGAAAATAATGTCGTTATTGGCTATAAAATACGCTGAACGGCTCGGGAGGAAAACTTTCTATGAATATGAAAAAGATTTACAGTACAGCCGCGTTGTTTCTGATTGCGCTCTTTTTCTGTACATATCTTATCGGAGCGTTGTTCGATAACCTTATGCCCGCTCTTGAAGCGAAGAATATCGGGGCGTTTTTCAATCCCGCGGTGCTTCTGAAGCCGATAAATTATCTTTACGGATTTTTCGCGCTGGTGGTGCTGGTAGTGCTGTATGCTGCAACCCGTCCCGACAGCTTTTCGCGTACCAAAAAGAGCCTGCTCGGAGCAAACAAGAAGAACGAGGTTACCGACTCCACTCTCGAAAACTCACGTTTTATGACCGATAAGGAGCGCGATTTCAACTTTGCGCCCTACGAGTTTGCAAAGCTCGGCGAGTCCAAAAAGGACGGTATCCCTGTAAGAGCATGGTACGACAAGAAGGGTTTGCACGTTAATCTCGCTTCTCCGATGCACGGACTTATCATCGGTGCTACGGGTTCGGGTAAAACGACTACGTTCATCAACCCGATGATTCAGATTTTGGCGAAATCGGGCGCGGGTTCTTCAATGATTTGTACCGATCCTAAGGGCGAGCTTTTCCAGATGCACAGTAAGTTCCTGCAGGAGCGCGGTTACAAGGTAATGGTGCTCGATTTGCGTGACCCGTATTCCTCCTTCCGCTGGAATCCGCTGGGCGACCTTTACGACCGCTATCAGGAGTATGTGAACACGGGAAACGAAATTTACCGCAGAAACGACGATCCAACCGAGTCGGGACTGGAGCTTGTGAACTCTCCCGACCAGTACGGGGACGAGTGGTATGAGTACGAGGGCAAGGCATACGGCGTTCGCCGCGAGCTTATCGCAGTGATTAAGGTGCAGCGCCAGAAAATTTACGACGAGGTTTACGAGGATTTGAACGACCTTGTAAGCGTAATCTGCCCCATTGAGAGCAAGGACGATCCCGTGTGGGAAAAAGGTGCGCGCTCCATCATTATGGCGACCATTATCGGAATGCTGGAGGACAGCGAAAACCCCGAGCTGGGAATGACGAAGGAGAAGTTCAACTTCTTCAACGTAAACAAGGCGCTCGGAAATTCCGACAACAACTTTGAGGCGCTGAGAAACTACTTCTACGGAAGAGACGTGCTTTCCAAGGCGGTTACACTGAGTAAGCAGGTGCTTTCCGCAGCGGAGAATACTCTCGCAAGCTATATGTCGATTGCGTTTGATAAGCTCTCTATCTTTAATGACGAGGGTATCTGCTCGATGACCTCGGCAACGGATATTGATCCCGCGATTTTTGCAGATGAATCGACTGCGCTGTTCCTCAAAATTCCCGATGAAAAGGATACCAGACACACGCTGGCGGCGGCGTTTATCCTTTGTATCTACAAGGCGCTGATTAAGAAAGCCTCTACCCGTGAGGATTTGTCGCTTCCGAGAAACGTCTACTTCATTCTTGATGAGTTTGGTAATATGCCCAAGATTGACAAGTTTGACAAGATGATTACCGTCGGACGAAGCAGAAAAATCTGGTTCAACATGGTTGTTCAGTCCTATGCGCAGCTTGATAATGTCTACGGCAAGACAGTCGGCGACATCGTAAAGTCTAACTGCGGTATGAAAATGTTTATCGGTTCAAACGATATTGAAACCTGTAAGGAGTTCTCGGAGCTGTGCGGAAACTGCACAGTCTCTACAACCAGCGTTTCCCGCTCAATGGGAACAAAGGAGGGCGAGGCAAGCTACAGCACGTCTATTCAGACGCGTCCGCTTATCTACCCGTCCGAGCTCCAGAAAATCAACAACAAAACCGATACGGGAAATGCAATTATCGTTACGTTCGGTAACTATCCGCTCAAAACGAAATTCACCCCCAGCTACCGCTGCGACTTGTACAAATTCGGCACAATGGATTTGACTGAGGTAAGAAGCAATGCGTTCTTCCCTGACGAGGTTTACTATGACCTTGCCGAG
>JBJESC010000413.1:0-6479 GCA_051882615.1 Oscillospiraceae bacterium | reverse complement strand
TAGGCACATTATCTGATATACAATAATTATACCATAAATCCGGTCAGAAATCAATGCCATATCTCATTTTTCTACCTGCTCTTTATCAATCATTATCTTAAAAGAAAAAAACTCGGATACCCCGCAATCTGCGGAATATCCGAGAGTATTTTTGCCGAATTATCGGTTGTCCTTTGTTCCGTTTGGTATATTCAACAGACGTAGGTTGGATTGGCGTGTATGATTTATTGTATTCCGAGGCTGCTTGACCGTATTTGATTTCTGCTTTTTGTTTCCAAAAAACTGTGAAACAAAAAAGCAGCGCGGTCGTGCACTGCTTTTGAAGTTATTCGTATCAGAGATTTGTGTAAAATATACCTGTTACAAGCTGCATCACGATAGACACCACAGTAATCGAAGTCCAGCAGCATAATCCAAGTATGATAGGCTTTCCGCCCTTTTTGATAAGGTTGACAATATTTGTGCTGAGGCCTATCGCGCCCATTGCCATAGCGATGAAAAACTTCGCAAGCCATTTCATAGCCGGAACAAAAACATCCGAATATGCCACGGTAAATCCACTTTCGGGGAGAATGCCTACTAATGTGGTAATAAGCGCTGCACCAACGAACCACAGAATAAACCAGGGGAAAATTTTCTTAAACGAAAATCCTGCTGTGCCCGAGGTTTTAGCCTTTCTTGCGCGCACAAACGCAAGAACGAGAGTTATCGGGATTATCGCAAGAGTACGGGTCAGCTTAACCGTAACGGCTGCGGAAAGTATGCCGCTTGCGTGGTAGAGATTTTCTGCGGTAGACGCCGCCGCTGTAACTGAGGATGTGTCGTTGACTGCGGTACCCGCAAAAACAGCGAAGCCCTCTGTGCCTAAGCCAATAGCATGACCGAGAGTCGGAAAAATAAGCGCCGCGAGAATGTTGAAAAGGAAGATAACCGATATAGACTGGGCAACATCCTCGTCGTCCGCGTCAATTACGGGAGCAGTCGCAGCTATCGCAGAACCGCCGCAGATAGACGAGCCTACGCCAATAAGGCAGGCGGTTTTCGGCTCTATCTTCATAACTTTCATAAGCAGGAACGCTACAATCAGCGAAATTGCTATCGTGCTTATGATAACGGGAAGGCTCTTTGCGCCAACCTTTGCTATCATTCCTAAGTTTAGCGTAAATCCGAGGATAATAACCGCCCACTGAAGAATTTTCTTTGAGGTGAATTTTACTCCGTCCGTGAGCTTTTCGTACTTAGTGAATTTCGGCGCGGCAAGCGATATTATCATTCCCATGAGTATCGAAAGCACAGGCGCACCGATAAGTTCCATCGAAAAGCTTCCGATTTTTAGTGAACCAAGGAAAGTCGCAACGCCTGCAATAACCACACATAAAAGAATTCCCAAACTGTTCTTTTTAACAAACTCCATGCTGATAACTCCTTTTTTATTTATTCCTACTTGATTATATCACAAAATTATGATAAAATCAAATTATCATTTCGTATCAATATATAAGAATTTCTTATCGGGAGGAATTATGGTAGACAACAGGATAAAAACGTTTCTTGCCCTGTGCAGGAACATGAATTACCGCCGAACAGCGGAAGAATTGAACCTTACACAGCCTGCGGTAACGCAACATATACAGTATCTCGAAAGCGAATACCGATGCAGGCTTTTCAGCTACGACCGCCGAACGCTTCGTCTTACGCAGGAAGGCGAGCTACTGAAAAACTATGCCGAAAATGTACTGTATCAGGAGCGAAAGCTGCTTGAAAAAATCCAGCTTTCCGAGAAGAAAACGCTTTCCGTTGGAGCGACAAAAACCATCGGTGAATATGTTATCCCTCCGCTGATAAAGTGCTATCTTGAAGACCCGGAGAAAAATATCACGATTGAGGTGGAAAACACCGACCGTTTGCTTTCCCTTCTGAAACAAGGGAAACTTGATTTTGCGATAGTAGAGGGCTTTTTTGACAGCAAAGAATTCGCCTGCCGTTTGTTTCGCCATGAGCCTTTTATAGGAATTTGCGGAAAGGATCACAGATTTGCAGGAAAACGAGTCGAGCTTGAAGATGTTTTTTCAGAGAATCTGCTTCTGCGCGAAAAAGGTTCGGGAACGCGTATGATACTTGAGCAAATACTTGACGAACGTAATTATACGCTCGAACGCTTTAATAGAATAATCTGCATAAGCAACTTCGGGCTGATGACCGATCTGATATCATATGGCACGGGTGTAACGTTTGCATATGAATCCGTTCTGAGCTGCGGAAAGGTAGCGCCGTTTTATGTAGTTGGCTCGGATACATTCAGAGATTTCAATTTGGTTTTCCTTGATACTCCCGATGCTGCCCACGCTGTGGAGGAATTTTTGATTTGCTGCGATAAGGGAAAATAAATACGTATTCGCAAACCCATCCAACGTCCGAAAACCAAATCCCCTCCGCCATCTGAAAAGCGGAGGTGAAAATGTATCACCAAGCCCTGCCGGTGACTATGTCGTACACCAAGTCATAAGGGGCACCGGGACTATCTCGTGTTGTTCTTGCTTTATAGCAGCCTCGCGAAGTTTTCTCAACCAGTAATAAAATGTCTTTGTGCTCAAATTGTTTTCTTCGCACCATCGCTGAACCGTTTGTCCGCTTGCCTGATACTCGCTGTACATCATCTGCCAGCTCCGCAGGTTCAATTGCTTTTTCGTCTGTGCTATCTCATTCATTCTAACCAACTCCAATCAGGTCCATAGACTTCGTAAGACCTTCTTGGATTTAGTTTACCACTTTTGCCTCTCTTTTTCAAGTCGCGGGATTATTAGGCGGATACATACCTTTTGCATATAACTAAGGCAACACCGCATAATTATTGTCGCGCGATTGCGCCGACAGATTTTTCGTCAGATTGTACAAATTGAGCGCAGGCGGGCTGGCGCCCGTCAAGCGAAATTTGTGCAAGATGGCGGAAAAGATGCAAACAAGCGTGCGGCAAAGGCGACAGCCGGTAATTATGCGGTGTTGCCCTAATACAATGACCGTGTACATCCATTGAAGACCTACAAAAAGCCGCCGACCTCGCAGGTCAGCGGCTTACAATATTCTCTTCAGAAAACTTAACAAGTGTATCCATAACGCCCGAAGCCGCCTGAATACCGCCTATCATCAGTAGGTCGGAATTGAGCGTTGAGTAATCAATATCATACCTCGCATTTCTGATAAACTGCACGAAGAAAACTCTCTCTGTTCTTCCGTTACCCTCTCTGAAAGGGTGGAGCATATTCAACGAATGATACAACTCGGCGATTTCGGATACAAATTCTTTTTGGGACAGTTTAGTGAAATAATCGAGCTTCTTCAGCCTTGCAAAAATCAGACTGCCAAGCTCCTCTATTCTTTCGGGAGCAGTAAAGACTGTTGCAGTTTTTGACAAAGCTATCGTTCTCGGCTTTCCTGCCCAATCATATAAATCGTCGAACAGAACCTTGTGCAGTTCCTTGTAATTCTCAAACCCGAAATTGGGAGCCAATGGCTCATTTATAAGGCTTGCCGCCTTATAAGCAGTAATAAGCGCCTCGCTGCTCTTGAGCTCATTTTCGTCTGTAATTCCGAGCTTATTTATGAGAGTGGTTGTCCCCTCGTAGCAGTCGGCATTTGTAACATCAAGATGGTATGACATAATCAGTTACTCTTTTTATTAAGTTCCTTAAGTGCTTCCGCTAAGGTTATTTCCTTATTCATAAGCTTCATAATAAGCTCCTTGTGCTTTTCTGTTATAACGAAGCCCTCCATTTCGGTGGATACGATAGCGTTTTCAACAGCACGTTCTACTGTCATAGCAGTCATAGTTTATCACCCTTTGTTTGCTTTTTCTCGTTTCTTCTATTATACACTAACTTTCCGAAAAAATCAATACTTTTTCTATTGGATATTGTAATCTTTGTTTAGCATTTTCTAACCATATAAAAACCGCCCCTTTCCCGGGTCGGCTCGGTTGCAGAACTATCCATTGGTAATCAAATCTTTTGGGCTTACTATTACGAAAAGATACGGGAGTTCAAGAAAATTGAATTTTGCGTAAGCTGTTGTAAACCTCAAAATGCGAATGGCTTGTTTCAATCACTGTACTTGTCCACTTACACATCAAGCAATACCGTCCGAAAAACTAACGAATAACGGACAAATGAAACCTCCCCGAAAATCTTTCGTTTTCGGGGGTGTTTTCATTCGGAAACTCGTTCAGAAAACTATGTTCGGGAAAGGAGGGTTTTGCGGAAATGCTTATGCAATTTCCTTGTATCTGGTGTAAACATACTCGTAGATTTTTTGGCGATAGTTTGAAATGCTGATTTCATCGTAGCTTTCGGGGAGTTCTTCCCACAAGGTGTCCCTGATAAGATTATCAACAGCAGCCTTTGTTTCCTGCTTGTCGGTCCAGTGGTCAAGCTCTGCAATCTTATCCTTAATCTTTTTGAGAAGGTCAACTGCAACCGCCTTTATAGCATTAATATCTGCCTTGCTGAGGTTTTCGGAAAACAGCATCTCATAAAGCGACAGCTCCTCGTCACTTTGGAACCCTTCACGAACATAACGCTGTTCCTCTTCGGTAAGCTCGCTTGCAATATTCATAAGGTCCGTAAAAGTCTTTTCGATTGTCGCTCTGTCCTGCTCGCTGTTGTAATCAGCAATTATTTTCTGATAACGGTCATAATAATTCATGCGGTTCGGATTGACAGCCAGCATTGCGTCAAGCTTTTTTTGAATCAGCTCTTCCACATCTTTGAGAATAAGATTCTTCCGTTTGGATTTTAAAAATTCTCTTGCAAGAAGGTCAAAGTCGATTTTGCTGATATCAAACTGCTTTGAAGGAGAATTGTCATTCTCTTTTTCTTCAATCCGAACGTAATCGTTGATGATATTATTTATTTCAACCATTAAGTCTGTTATATCAACGTGCTTGCGCTTCTTTTTAAGTTCGCCAAATATAGCTGCAATAGCCTCATATTCCTTGCGGATATCATCACCAATATCGTTGCGATCGGTATATTTCACAAGTCTTATAAGCTCGGAAGCATAGGCGCTGAATTTCTTCTTATCCTCAATGCACCCGAAAACCGCATCAGCGCCATCACGAATCTTCCCTATTTTTGCAAAACCCTGAGCATCAATTAGTGTTTGCAAGATAAAACCACGTTCTTTAAGGAAACCCTTCGCTTTTGAAATGTCCTCTTTAATGTGCTTTATCAGTTCTTCCTTGTCAATAGTAGGGTCTGAATTTTTGCCGCCATTATTTGCTGTATAGTCGGCAAGGGCTTTTCTCAAAGCCTTGACAATACCGATATAATCAATAATAAGACCGTTGCTTTTTCCTTCGGCAACTCTGTTTGCTCGGGCAATCGTTTGCATAAGAGTATGAGCCTTGAGCGGCTTATCAAGATATAGGCAGGACAGGCACTTTACATCAAATCCCGTCAACCACATTGCACATACAAATACAACTCTAAGCGGGTTATCCTTATCCTTGAATTCCTTGTCCAACTCACGCTTTTCCATTTTTTCGCGGTGAGGTTTAATGTCAAGCTTCCATTTTCCAAAGGTCTGTATCTCGTTCTGATCCTGGCTGATTACAACTGCCATTTCGGTTTCTTCCATCCAGTGAAGTTTGCGCTCAAGCTCCGAAGCTTCCTGTTGTGTTGCTGTTTTTATTCGAGTTTTTAGCGACTCTATCTCCTCTTTCCAGTAATCCTGTACAAAGTTGTACATACGAACGCAGGTCACCTTATTCAAGCACACGAACATAGCCTTGCCACTCGTCCAAAGGTCAGAATAATGTTGAACAAAATCCTTGGCGATGGATTTAAGACGTGGCTCGGCAGTGAGCAGATGGATTTCATTTGCAAATTCCGCCTCAAGTTTCTCTTGCTGGCTTTCGTCCATATCGGCATTTTCAATAGCGTCAAGTATTTTTTCGGTAATATCGGGATTCTTAATATCAAGGATCTTCTCGCCTCTGTTTTCGTAATAAAGCGGAACTGTAGCTCCATCTTCGACAGCTCTCTTAAAGTCATAGATTGATATGTAACCACCGAAAGTTCTTTCGGTGATATTATCACTTGAAAAAAGAGGTGTACCTGTAAATCCAATTCGAGACGCTGTAGGAAGCAAATGCATCATATTATCTGCATAAATTCCATTCTGCGTGCGATGAGCCTCATCTGACATAATTATAATATCGTGATCCGGAATTATGGGCTTCGCATCAGGGTTGTTAAACTTATGAATGAGCGTGAAAATAAAGCCGGGGTTTCCCTTTAGCTTAGTAATCAGATTTTCACCGCTCGTGGCAATACAGCTTGATGCCTTGTTTCCTCTGCCAAGCAAACCGCAGTTTTCAAAGGTATCGCTAATCTGCTTGTTCAATTCCTCCCGGTCGGTAAGCACCACAATAGTAGGAGAACCGGCAAATTGTCTGCGTATTTTCTGCGCCAGAAACACCATAG
>JBJESC010000412.1:0-6486 GCA_051882615.1 Oscillospiraceae bacterium | reverse complement strand
GAAATACACTCCGCACATCAGCGACGGTATTCCAAGCGTGATAAACGCCGCGTCCGCACGTCTTGAGATTATTCCCGCAAGCGCCGCAAACAGCACCGCCAGCAGGGTTGCAACAATAACGACAGGCAGCGAGAACGCATAGTGTATATAGCTGCCGCCCACTCCAAGCGCTTCGGAGGGGTTTGCGGCTCTGATATTATCCTTATTCGCTTTAAGGAAAGCGTCAAGTCGCTCATCGTAATCGGGTCTGAACTTGAAGCCCAGCTCCCGCGCGGCGTAATCCATACAGCTCAGCACGGTTTCCTTGATGTCCTTCTCGTTAATTGCCTTAGCGTCCTCGCCCGTCATCAGGTAGGTTTCGTAGGAGGAAACAACCTTGCCGAGATAGGACATAAGCTTGGTGTTCTTTCCGATAAGCTCCTCCGCTTTATCCTCGGTCATACCGTAATCCGCCATTGCTCTTTCAATCACGTCGCCAATGGTTTCGTCCTCGCCGATTTCTCCGATATTAACGTCGGCAATTCCGCAGTCCTTCAGCATTTTTTCAAGCGCGGGAACGTCCGTAATATAGTTCTTCGCGTTGAAGTTGAGCGGATTAGACTGTGAAACAAGCGTTGACGCCGCTCCGTTGTTCAGCAAATCACGCGCCGCCCACAGCCCCGATGAAGCAAACCCGAATACAAGAGTAAGCAGCGAAAACAAAACGCAAACCAATGCGGTAAGTCCCGCGCTTCTGGGCGGTTTTCCGCTGCGCTTTACGGGTTTCACCTTAACGGGCTTTTCATCAACGGGAATATCGTCTGTTCGGGGGTAAACCTCCTCGGCTGCGCTGTCGAAACTCTTCTCCTCAGCGGTAAACGGCGTTTCGGGCGACAGCTCGGTATTGTCCGCCTCGGCAGATGATGCTTCGGGAATAATAGGCGCGTCCTCCAAATCGAGCGATAGCTCGGGAGCGTCCTGCACCGCGCCGCAGAACAGGCAGAACTTTGTTCCTTCGTCAAGCTGTTTTCCGCACTTCGCACAAAACACAGCCCTCACCTCCAAACCTTATATTTACATATATTGTAAACTGCTTTATTCATTGTAGCATATTTTCGGCAGATTGTCAAGAGTTAATTCCCGCAATATCGCGGATTACCTCTCCCGCTATCATCAGTCCCGCCACCGAGGGGACAAACGCGATACTTGCGGGTGCGCCCGCTTTTCTTACATAGGGTTCTTCCGTTGAGTACAGCGCTTTCAGCCGCTCAACCCCGCGCTTTCGCAGCTCGTGCCGCATAGTACGCGCCAATGGGCAGACCGAGGTTTTGTAAATATCCGCTATTCTGAACAGCTCGGGGTGGAGCTTGTTCCCCGCGCCCATGGAGCTGATTATCGGAGTATCCGCCTCGCCGCACTTCACGGCAAGCAGCACCTTTGCGCGAACATCGTCAATCGCGTCAACCACATAGTCGTACTCCGAGAAGTCGAACTGCGCGGCGGTTTCCTCGCTGAACACAAGCGGGAACTTGCGTATCTTAATTTCGGGGTTGATGTCGATAAAACGCTGCTCGCAGGCGTCCGTTTTCCACATTCCCACCGTGCTGTGGAGCGCGATTATCTGACGGTTGAGGTTCGACAGCGCAACCGTGTCGCCGTCCACGATGTCCAGAGCGCCAACTCCGCTGCGGACGAGCGCTTCAGCCGCAAAGCCGCCTACTCCGCCCAAGCCGAACACGGCAATTTTCGCGTTTGCAAGCCGCTCCACCGCTTCTTCTCCGACAAGCGAAACAATGCGTGAAAGCTCCTCGCGGTTTACCACGGCTTCACCGCTCCCGTAATTTCGGAGAGGGACTTAATCCCGTTCTTATCCATATATTCGGCAAGACCGTCAATAATCTTTATAGGCGCGTAAGGATCGGTCATCATCGCCGTTCCCACCTGAATTGCGGTAGCGCCCGCCATCATCATCTCCACAGCGTCCTCCCAAGTGCAGATACCGCCCAGACCGATTATCGGGATTTTAACCGCGTTGTATACCTGCCATACCATTCTCACCGCCACGGGGAACACCGCCGCTCCCGACAGTCCGCCCGTGTTGTTGCGGAGAATGGGACGCCTGGTTCTGATGTCAATTCGCATACCGAGCAGCGTATTGATGAGCGAAACGGAGTCCGCGCCCTCGGCTTCAACCGCCTTTGCGATTTCCGCAACGTTGGTTACATTCGGGGTGAGCTTTACGATAAGGGGCTTGCTTGTCGCCGCACGAACCGCCTTAGTAACGGCAGCCGCGCCCTCGCAGGATACTCCCCAAGCAGCTCCTCCCGCCTTAACGTTAGGGCAGGAGATATTAAGCTCAATCATATCAATCGGGGACTTGTCGAGTGCTTCTGCCGCCTTGATATAGTCGTCAATCACAGCACCCGCGACATTTGCGATAATCTTGCACTTGCCGCCCTCGTCTTTCAGCATATCGAGATAATATTCGATAAAGCTCTCAACGCCGATATTCTGCAAGCCAACGGAATTGAGAATACCCGAAGCGCACTCTGCAATACGGGGAGGGGGATTGCCTATTCTCGGAGAGATAGTCATTCCCTTGCAGGAGATACCGCCCAGCTTTGAAATCGGGTAGAGGTCGGTGTAGCACTCACCGTTTCCGTAAGTTCCCGAAGCGGTGATTACGGGGTTCTGAAGCTCGACTCCCGCGAGCTTAACGGATAAATCAGCCATTGAAACGCACCTCCTCTGCCTTGAATACGGGGCCGTCCTTGCATACTCTCGAATAATGCTCCTGACCGTTGCGGACAGTCATACAGGAGCATACAACGCACGCTCCCACGCCGCAGCCCATACGCTGCTCCAGCGAAACCTGACAGGGAACGTTATACTCCTCGCAGGTCTTGATAACCGCCTTAATCATCGGCTCGGGACCGCAAGCCATAACCGCGGAATAGCCGCCCTTCGCAAGCTTCTCCGCAAGCGGCGCGGTGACAACGCCGTGTACTCCGTAGCTTCCGTTGTCGGTGCATACGGTAACATTGCCGTTGGTGGATTTTCTGAAATCATCTTCAAGGATAACGCGCGTAATATCGCGGAAGCCGAGAATTGCCTCGGCAGCCGAACGCTTGGTTACTCCCAGCAGCGGAGGCACGCCTATTCCACCGCCGATTACGATAATTTTGCCCTCAACGGGAATATCAAAGCCGTTTCCGAGAGCGCCGAGAATGTCAAGACACTCGCCCTCGCGGAGCTTTGCAAGCTCGGCTGTTCCCTTTCCGCGCTCCTCGAATACGAAACGCACTTCCCCGCTCTTTGCGTCAAAATCGCAAATGGAGATAGGTCTGCGCAGCGTGAAGCCGGGAACGGCGATATTTGCAAACTGTCCCGCTTTCGCTGCACGGGCGATTTCGGGTGCTCTCACCACAAAGGAATAAATCCCGCGGGTGAGGTTTTGCTTCTGAATAATGGGGTAACTGCCACAAGTGTAACTCATAACTTATAGCCCTCTCTTTCGTATGGAAATCGGCGATAAAGCGCCCTCGGCACTTCCTCGCAAGTATGTTCAGACTGTGTTATTGCTATTATCTTGGTCGTCGGCGATTTTCGCCTTAACCTTAATACTGTCGGATTTTTCCGCCTTATTTTCACGGGCGGTGAGCCTTCTTATTCTGTGCACGGAAAGCCGTATTATAATCACAAACACCAGCGCATAGAAAATATACCCTATGCTGAACCACGAAGTCCCCGCGCCCGCAAAGCGCGACTGGAAAATCGTCATAACGTCCGCAAGCATCACCAAAATCGGAAGCTTGCATAATGACGCTGCAAACACATACCAATCATAAACGCTCTGCGCGTTGTCCTCGGTAATTCTGTATTTCTCAAACCTGTGATTTGAGAATATCAGCACGAGGTAAACCACGAACGGCACTACGCCCAGCGCGGGAAAAGCCCACAGCTTAATCAAATCCCCGCGGAAAAGCATATTTTTCAGCTCGGGGTATCGCTCCACAAACAGCGCGGTATCAACGAACATAAACGCGCATAGTCCGAGCGAAATACAGTCGCTTATAATCCGTGCGGCTTTTGGTTTAAGCCGCACGGTGTATTGTGAAATTTTCATATCTTGGTAATATCCACAAGCTCGACATTGTTGATGTCGCGGGTGGACTCAAGGCACTCGAGCAGAGCGTTCGCGGTGTCGATTGCGGTAAGGCAGATAATGGAGCGCTCTACCGCTTTTCTTCTCATACGCACGCTGTCGAGCGAGGGCTTTCTTCCCGTTTCGGAGGTGGAGATAACGTAGCTTATCTTGCCGCTTTCAAGCAGAGATATAACGTTCGGCTCTTTCTCCTCGTGAATTCGGTAAACGTGGTTTGCCGCAATCATATTGCGGTTGAGAACGGAAGCCGTGCCGCCCGTTGCGTAAATCGTGAAGCCGAGCTCCTCAAAGCGGGAGGCAATCTCGATAATCTCGTTCTTGTCGCTGTCACGAACGGAGATAAGCACACCGTAAGAGCCGTCGGGAGAGTCGGGATTAGGACCGTCCCCCGGGTGCGTGAACTTATAGCCCGCCGCAACAAGTCCCTTATACAGCGCCTCACCGAACGTCTTGGCGATACCGAGGCACTCGCCCGTGGACTTCATCTCGGGACCGAGCTGGTTATCCACATCGTGGAGCTTTTCAAACGAGAACACGGGAACTTTAACCGCGACATACTTCGCGTTCGGAACAAGACCGCTCTGATAGCCCATATCGCGCAGCTTCTTGCCAAGGCAAATCTTGGTTGCAAGGTCTACCATCGGTACTCCCGTAACCTTGCTGATGTACGGCACGGTACGCGACGAACGCGGGTTCACCTCGATTACATATACCTCGTGATTGTAAACAACATACTGGATATTTACAAGACCGATTACGTGGAGCGCCTTCGCAAGCTTCTCGGTGTAATCTATGATGACTTTCTTTATATGCGCGGAGAGGTTCTGGCACGGGTAGATGGAAATACTGTCGCCGCTGTGGATACCCGCTCTCTCAACGTGCTCCATAATGCCGGGGATTACGAAGTCCTCGCCATCGCAGATAGCGTCAACCTCAACCTCCGTACCCATCATATACTTGTCGATAAGCACGGGATTCTCAAGCTTCTGGGCGGTGATAATCTTCATATACTCGGAAACATCGGAGTCGTTGTGCGCTATTATCATATTCTGACCGCCGAGAACGTAGCTCGGACGGAGCAGCACGGGGTAGCCGAGCTTACCTGCTGCCGCTAAGGCTTCTTCCTCGGTGAATACGGTCATACCCTCGGGACGAGGAATTCCGCAGCGTTCAAGCAGTTCGTCAAACAGCTCTCTGTCCTCTGCCGCGTCAATATCCTCCGCCTGTGTGCCGAGAATGCGAACTCCAAGCTCCTGCAGGTGCTTTGTGAGCTTAATCGCGGTCTGTCCGCCGAACTGAACAACGCAGCCGTAGGGCTTCTCGGTAGCAATCAGCGCTTCAACGTCCTCGCGGGTGAGCGGGTCGAAGTACAGACGAGTTCCCGTGTCAAAGTCGGTAGATACGGTTTCGGGGTTGTTGTTGCAGATAATCGCCTCGCAGCCCTCCTCCTTCAGCGTCCATACGCAATGAACGGAGCAGTAGTCGAACTCGATTCCCTGTCCGATACGGATAGGTCCCGAACCGAATACGATAACGCGCTTCTTGTCGGTGGGGTGCGAACTGATGAATTCTTCCGCTTCGTTTTCGCGGTCGAACGTGTTGTAGAAGTAGGGAGTATCAGCCGAGAATTCCGCAGCGCAGGTGTCAACCATCTTGTACACCGCAAGTCGGCGGTCAAAGCCCTTGTCTGCGATTTTCTGTCCCGACAGGCGCTCAATCGTGCTGTCAAGGTAGCAGTACTTCTTGGCGAGGTCGTATTTCTCCTGTGTAAGCTCGCCCTCTGCAAGCCACTTTTCAAGGTCTGCAAGGTTCTTCAGCTTGCTGATGAACCACTTGTCAATCTTGGTTATATCGTGAATTTCTTCAACGGAAATTCCGCGCTTCAACGCCTCGAATACGCAGAACGAGCGGTCAACGTCCACATCGTGGAGCTTCGCACGTACCTCGTCGTCGGTGAGGGTGGTGAAATCACGCTTGGTGAGCGTATCCATACCCAGCTCAATAGAGCGCACAGCCTTTATCATACCCGCCTCGAACGAGGGAGCGATAGCCATAATCTCGCCCGTCGCCTTCATCTGAGTACCGAGCGTTTTCTTCGCATATACGAACTTATCGAACGGCCACTTCGGGAACTTAACAACAAGATAGTCCAGCGCAGGCTCAAAGCAAGCATAGGTCTTGCCCGTAACCTGATTGATAATCTCGTCAAGCGTGTAGCCTACCGCAATTCTCGCCGCAACCTTTGCAATCGGGTAACCCGTAGCCTTGGAAGCAAGCGCGGACGAGCGCGATACACGCGGGTTTACCTCGATAACCGCATACTCAAAGCTGTCGGGCTTGAG
>JBJESC010000411.1:0-30090 GCA_051882615.1 Oscillospiraceae bacterium | reverse complement strand
GGCATGGGCAAAACGAAGAAATACATGCACAGCATCTTCCACCTGTTTGTGATTCCGACCAGTTTTTGACATCCGTTACGCGATCCTCTTCTTCAGCGCTGTAGTCGTACAGTTTGGCAACGCTGTCTTTATCGGTAATCATACTGATATTGTATCCCGCGTCCATTCCGAGCGGCTTGAAAAGCACTTTGTCAGCGTAATCAAAAAAATATTCTCCCGAAACGCATTCAATCACCGCACCCGCCACGCCAAGTCCGAAATTAGTGTAGAGGTAGGCAGTGCCCGGCTCGTTGCTCGTATGTGAGTTTTTAAGAAGATACTTTACGTCCTGAATATGCTTGACGTTAAAATCTGAGGTGTCCTTGAAGCCCGCTGTGTGCGTCATAAGGTGCCAAAGCTTGATTTTTTCATGCCCCTCAACGTCAAACGGAAGCCCCGTGACGTCCGAGAGATTGGAAGCGGGACCAATCTTCTGTTGGTCATAGAGCGTCATCATCACCATTGACGTTACCATTTTGGAGACGCTGGCAACTCGCGAGCGGGTGTCTGCCGTGAACGGGATTTTGTTCTCGTAGTCGGCATAACCGCCGCTGTATGTATACAGTATTTCTTCGTCCTTGAATACCGCAACGCTCATTCCCATTATGTCGCAGTAACTCATAGTCTTGTCCATTTCTTTGGAAAAGCCGTCGTAATCGGGAGCGAGCTTCAAAGGCTCGGGCTCGGGTTCGGGCTGGACGGATGACGAAACCTCTTCCGTTGATGAGGTGATTTCCGCTGAAGATGACGCTTCGGTTGAGGAAAAGCTGCTGTCATTCAGTTCGTTATTAATGCCGGTAGCGGTACAGCCGCTGAAAATACAGGCGAGCAGAAGTAATGCAGCCGCCTTTTGGGGAAATCTGTTTGTCATTCTTTTGACCTTTCTTGTGTGGGCGGATAACGCCCGTTTCCACAAATTAACACATAAATTATACCACAGAAGCCGTATTCTGTCAAGCATAATTGTGGTTTATCGCGCCTTTGTACGTATTTGGGGCGGATTTGGGTTGGACTGATTTGTCTATTTAAAGTAATGAAATTTCCACTTGACTATTTTTTAAATTTGTGATATACTGTTAAAGGTTAAAAAGATAAAATGAGGAGGAGAAAAGAATGTCTGTTTATGTAAAGGAAACTGCCGACCGCTGTTTGCATTGCAAAGTACCGAATTGCAGAAAAGGCTGCCCCGTGCAGACGAATATTCCCGAAGTAATTACCCTGTTCCAGCAGAACAAGCTTCAGGAAGCAGGAAAGATGTTGTTTGAAAATAACCCCATGTCGCTGGTGTGCGCCATTGTATGCGACCACGACCAGCAATGCAGAGGCGGCTGCGTTCTCGGCAAAAAGGGCGTTCCCGTAAATTTCAGCACTATTGAGCAGTTTATATCCGACGCTTATTTTGACAGCATGGTTATTGAGAAGAAGCCGTCTAAGGGAAAGAAGGTTGCCGTAATCGGCGGCGGTCCCGCAGGTATTACCGTTGCTTTCAAGCTGATTGCCGAGGGCTACGATGTTACCATTTTTGAGGGACGCGACGATATTGGCGGTATTCTGCGTTATGGTATCCCCGACTTCCGACTTCCTCGCACGATTTGTGATCGATATAAGAAGAAGCTGCTGGAGTGCGGCGTTAAAATTCGTCCGAATACCACAATCGGCGGTTCGCTTGAGATTAACAATCTCTTCCGCGATGGATATGAGGCTGTGTTTGTTGGCACAGGCGTATGGCGATCCAATACGCTCGGAGTTAAGGGCGAGAGCCTGCCCAATGTTCATTACAGTATGGATTTCCTTCAGAACCCCAACGGTTACAACCTCGGCGACAAGGTTGCGATTATCGGTATGGGTAATGCGGCAATGGACGTTGCGCGTGTGGCTATTCGTCACGGTGCCCGTCAGGTGCAGCTGTTCGCACGTTCCAAACGTGTAACGGCAAGCCATCACGAGGTGGAGTATGCAAAGCTCGAGGGCGCAGAGATGTTCTTCGGTAAGCAAATCTGCGAGATTACCGAGAAAGGCCCGATTTTCAAGACGGCAATTTTTGACGAAAACAACAAGGTAATCGGCTATGAGGACGAGCTTGACCAGGTAGAAGCGGATTCCACAGTAATCTCCATAAGCAGCGGTCCGAAGAACAAGCTGATTTTAACTACTCCCGGTTTGCAGGCTAACGAAAAAGGTCTGTTGGTAACCGACGAGAACTGTATGACCACCGTTCCGGGCGTTTTTGCCGCGGGAGACGTAGTACAGGGCGCTAATACCGTAGTTCACGCAGTTGAAGAAGCTAAGCGCGCAGCGAAGGGAATAATGGATTATCTTGAAAACAAATAAATCAAAGAGAGGACACAAAAAAATGGCAGACAGAAAAGGCAACCTGATGAGTGTAAGAAGCGATGTAAAGGTGCTTGACGCCACAATCCGTGACGGAGGACTTTGCAACAATTTCAGATTTACCGATGAGTTTATCACCGAGCTGTACAAGACTAATATCAAGTGCGGCGTTGACTATATGGAATTCGGCTACAAGGCAAGCAAGAAGATGTTTGACAAGGCGGATTTCGGCAAGTGGAAGTTCTGCGACGAGGAGGATTTGCGCTCTATCGTAGGCGACAACATTTCCAATATGAAGATTGCCGTTATGGCGGACGTAGGACGCTGTGATTATAAGGAGGATTTTCTCCCCAAGAGCGAGAGTGTGATTGACATGGTTCGCGTGGCTTGCTATATCCATCAGATTCCTTCCGCAGTTGAGATGATTGAGCATTTCAAAAAGCTGGGCTATGAGACGACCTGCAATATTATGGCGATTTCTCAGGCTCACGGCGACCAGCTTGACGAGGCGCTCGGAATGCTGATTAAGTCCCCTGTTGACAGCATTTATCTTGTTGACAGCTACGGCTCGCTTTATCCCGAGAATGCGGGAGAGCTTGCCAAGAAGTATCTCGAATTTGCAGAACCCGAGGGAAAGAAGGTCGGCTTCCACGGTCACAACAATCAAAATCTCGCCTTTGCAAATACTATCGAAACTATGTCATACGGCGTTTCGCTTCTTGACGCAACCGCAATGGCAATGGGACGCGGCGCGGGTAACTGTGCAATGGAGCTGCTGCTCGGCTTCCTCAAGAATCCGAAGTACAGCCTCTATCCGCTTCTTGAATTCATTGAGAAGTATATGGTTCCGCTCAAGGAGTCGGGCGTTGTATGGGGTTACGATTTGCAGTATATGATGACAGGTCAGCTTAACCGCCATCCGCGCGAGGCTATGTCGTTCACAGCTGAAAAGCGCAAGGATTACAGCGAGTTCTACAAAAGCCTTCTGGAAAATTTCTGATTGAATTACGCGCTGACAGACGCAGTTTCCCGCCCCGTGCAACGGAGCGGGAAATTTTTTCAAAATCATATTGACAAGCGGAAAGCGCTGTGGTATAATTATGGTGTCGTGGGGGTGTGGCTCAGTTGGGAGAGCGCTTGCTTCGCATGTAAGAGGTCAGGGGTTCGAATCCCCTCATCTCCACTTTTTTACGAACAACCCTGAGGCTTTGCCTCGGGGTTGTTTTTTTAACAAAATAGAGTTGTATGGGCGAATTGTTGTTGAGAAATGGCAATTCTTTCTTCTTCAGGAAAAGATATTGACAAAACAAGTTCTGTTATGGTAAAATTTATTTAGTGATTGAGATAGAATAAATTTGGGAGATGACATTATGAAAAAAATCAGTGTATTCCTTTCTGCTTTACTTGCGGCGGGAGTTGTTCTGCTTTCGGGCTGCAATAACGTAGAGACCGCGAACAGTATCGGGAACACTTCGGGGAATTCCGAAAATTCGGTGGATTTACCAAGCGTCTCCGTTTCCGAGAGTTCGTTGAACTCTTCCGAGCCCGAAAGCTCATCGGGCAATTCGGATTATGAGGCTTCTTCGAGCAGTAGCTCCGCGACGGTTAGTCTGCCGATTTCATCCGGTTCAGACGCTTCGTCGAGCACCTCAAGCTCCGTGGTTTCTTCGAGCAGCTCCAAGCCCGCGAGCTCGTCGAGTACCTCAAGCTCCGCGGTTTCTTCAAGCAGCTCCGAGCCCGGAAGCTCGTCGAGTACCTCAAGCGCCGTGGTTTCTTCGAGCAGCTCCAAGCCCGTGAGCTCGTCGAGCACCTCAAGCTCCGTGGTTTCTTCGAGCAGCTCCGAGCCCGCGAGCTCGTCGAGTACCTCAAGCGCCGTGGTTTCTTCGAGCAGCTCCAAGCCTGCAAGTTCCTCTTCGTCCGTGCCGAGCCAAAAGGTTGACTGCGAGAACGGCGTTCATTCTCTTGTAATCGAAAAGGGTGTAATACCCACTTGCCAAAAAGAAGGCTTAACACCGCAAATTAGTTGTTCGGAATGTGGCGCGGTGTTCACAAACCAAACAACATTGAGCAGAGTTCACTGCTTTTTCCCCACCGGCATCTCCGGCGGAGTTGTGAATTACACCTGCAACGGCGGGTGCGGTTATCCTTACAGCTGTACATACAACGCAGGGTTATCGGAGAAATCCGTTTATAACACCTTGATTTCGATGAAGGCGAAGTATCCCGAGGGCACTCCGTTCGATAACAGCAACAGTTATTTCACGGATACTGCGTTTCCGTTCGTGAACTACACGGGCCGCGGCTGTGCGGGATTTGCGCTTGAACTGAGCGATGCAGCGTTCGGAGAGTATCCTACGAGATACCATTTCGATTTCGACAAAATCAGAGTTGGCGATATTGTAAGAATATTAGATGACCAGCATTCCGTGATTGTGCTTGAAGTCAACGGGAGGGAGATAACTGTTGCGGAAGCGAATTATAACCGTTCCGTACATTGGGGAAGAAAGCTCAATCTTGATGACCCTACTGTAGGCTGGTCGTATGTGCTGACAAGATATCCCGATTGATTATTACGAGTTTGGGAGGATAGATTTAATGGGATTATTGGAAGAATTGAAAGGGTTGAATGTCAACACGGAAGAAGCGCTTGTGAGATTTATGAACAATGCCTCGCTTTATGAGAGAATGCTTCTGAAGCTGCCGAAGAACATCGAGTCGCTGGAGGTTCTTTCGCATATTGATTCGGGCGATTACAACACCGCTGTCACCAACGCACATACAATCAAAGGAGTAGTGGGAAATCTCTCGCTTACCCCTCTTTACGCTGCGTATACCGAAATTGTAAATCTGCTTCGCGCTGATAAGCCTCAGGAAGCAAGACGGATTTTGGTTGACACGCTGCCTGTTCAGGAGGAAATACTGAACTGCATTAATAAATACGCTTAAATTCCCGAAACTGTCGGGAAACGAGGTTTGTATATATAATCCCCGATGGACTTGCCATCGGGGATTTCTTTCTGTTTACTGCTTGGTTGTTTTCGGAAGCGTTATCTTAATTTCCGTTCCGACGTCAACGGAGCTTTTTATTCCGATTGTTCCGCTGTGGAGCATTACTCCGTGCTTGACTATCGAGAGTCCGAGCCCTGTGCCGCCGATAGTGCGCGAGCGGCTTTTGTCAACGCGGTAGAAGCGCTCGAATACGCGGTCTATGCTCTCGGTGGGTATTCCTATTCCCGTATCCGAGACGGTGACTGTTACGAAATCGGCGTTCTGCGAAACGTCTATCGAAGCCGAACCGTTGGGCTTGTTGTACTTGATTGCGTTTTCAAGCAGATTGCAGATAATTTCTTCAAGTACGGTGTAAATTCCCGTGACTTCCGCCTTTTCTCCCGTTACGGACAACGTGACGGAATTGCTTTCCGCGGATTTTGAAAGCCTGTCTGCACACAGTTCCGCAAGCTCGTAAATGTCCACCGTTTCTCGTTCATCGGCATAGGAGTTTTCGTCCAGCCGCGAGAGCTTCAGAATATCCTCAATCAGCTTTATCAGGCGGCTTGCCTCGCTCTTTATCTTGCCCGAGAATTCCGTAACGTCCTCGGGCTTTACTATTCCTCCCGCGAGCATATCCGATATGCCGTAAATTGTGGTGAGGGGTGTTTTCAGCTCGTGGGATACATTTGAGGTAAACTCGCGGCGCAGCTCCTCGCGGCTCTCCTTTTCAGTTATGTCAAGGATAATCACTACCGAGCCGTTTATCTCGCCGCGGGAGAAAACGGGGCTTGCTATCACCTGATAAACCCTGTCCGAGAGCGTGAGATTTACCTCTTTCCGCTCTCCGTCCAGTGCCGACTCTACCGCGCTGAAAAATCTTTCGCTGTGATTGAGAGTGAAGATACTCCGCGAACCTTCCGTAAACTCCGCGCCGAGTATTTTAAGTGCGGAGTTGTTGTAGGACAGCACATTCGCTTCCTTATCGGTTATGATAAAGCCCTCGCTCATATTTCCGGTAATCAGCGAGAACTCCTCGCGCGCCTTGGAAAGCTCGTTTATGCGGTTTTCAATTTCAATGTTCCGCTTCTTGATTTCGTGGAGAAGCGGGGCGATTTCGCTGTACTTTTCGTCAATGTCGGGATTTTTCAGGTCGATATTGTTGATGGGCTTTACAATTCCGACTGCCGTAAGGTCTGCCAGAAGCAGGCTCAGGATTAACGCCATAAGCAGAGCTATCGCCACGCCCCACCACATATCGTAAATCATTCCGAGAACGGTGCTCTGCGTTCCCGAAACGCGGATAATATCGCCGTTGTCGAGCACTCTCGCGCAATAAATCGTAAGCTCGGAGAGGGTGGAGCTTTTGCGGGTTGCCGTACCCGTTCCCGAGCTTTTCGCGGAGATGATTTCGTCGCGGTTGGCGTGATTTTCCATTTCAGAAGCGTCAGCCCTGTTGTCGTAGAGAACCGTTCCGTCCGCTCTGATGTAGGTTATTCTGTCGGAAAAGGATTGCAGCCCCGACAGGCTCTGCAAAACGCTTTCCGAGTCGGTGGTACCGAGCGAAGCGCTCAGCAGTCTTGCTTCCTCATCAAGCTTTTGGGAGTATATCTCCGTGTTTTTCGCATAGCTTGCGCCGAGTACCATTATTACCGCCGCAAGAACTGCTACTAACGAAACGAAAAACGTTGCCAGAAATATTCGTTTTGTCATTTTACTACCCCGATTTTAAATTGTTTCGGACATCTTGTAGCCAACGCCGCGTACTGTTTCAATCATATTTCCGCAGTCACCGAGCTTTGCACGGAGAGTTCTGACGTGAACGTCAACCGTTCTGCTCTCTCCGTCAAAGGTGTAGCCCCAGATTTTTTCGAGTATCCTTTCGCGCGTGAGCACTTTTCCCGTATTCTCCAGCAGGAAGCACAGAAGCTCAAACTCCTTGAGCGTGAGGCGAATTATTTCTCCCTTGACGGTGACTATATGCTTGCTGAGATTTACATACAAATCTCCTGCGGTATATTCGGTTTTCGTATCGGAGGCGGTTCGCCTCAGCAGCGCTTTTATCCGCGAAATCATCTCCATTGTTCCGAACGGTTTGGCAATATAGTCGTCAGCTCCGCTGTCAAGACCGATTACCTTATCGTATTCCGAGCCCTTAGCGGTAAGCATAATGACAGGCATTGAGGACAATTCGGGAGTTTTTCGTATCTTGGCGAGAATGGATAAGCCGTCCTCCTCGGGCAGCATTATGTCCAGAAGAAGCAAATCGGGCTGTTCGGTTTTTATTGCTTTCCAGAATTCCGAGGGGCGCTCAAAGCCCTTGGCGTCAAGTCCCGAATTGGTAAGCGCATACAGCACGAAGCTTCGTATATTCGCGTCGTCCTCCAATAAGAAAATCATTGTTCTCCGCCTTCCTTTTTAGTTGCTGAAAAATCAGTGCTCTCCCGTAATTGAAAACTGCACCCATTCCGCGATATTGGTTGCGTGGTCGCCTATTCTTTCGAGGTATTTCGCAGCCATAAGCAAATCCATAAAGAATTCCGCGTCATCGGCGTCGCTGCGGATAAGCTCGGTTAATTCCTGCTTGACTTCGACAAACAGGCGGTCAACGTTATCGTCCATTTCGATAACGCGCTGGGCTAAATCGAGGTCTTTCTTCACGAATGAATCAACGCTTGCCGTCACCATTCCGATTGTACTGTTTGCCATCTCCGAGATGTGCGATTTTCCTGCAAGATTTCTTGAATGAACAAACCCCGCAATTTCCGCAATATCCTGCGACTGGTCGCCTATTCGCTCCATATCCGAAATCATCTTCAATGCGGAGGAAATCACCCTCAAATCACGCGCTACGGGCTGCTGCTGAAGCAGAAGCTTCATACACAGCGCCTCAATATCGCGTTCGAGATGGTCGATTTCCTCCTCGTCTGCGTTTACTTTCGCTATCATCTTTGCGCTTTTCTCATCGAACAGCGCCTTAACAGCGCAGGCGATACTCTCCTCGCAGAGTGAGCCTAGTTTAATAAGTTCGGTGTTCAGTTGGTTTAACTGTTCGTCAAATCGGTTTCTCATAGCAGCCCTCCTTATCCAAATCTTCCCGTGATGTAGTCCTCGGTACGCTTGTCCTCGGGGTGCGAGAAAATCTTTTCGGTGTCGTTGTATTCCACAACCTCGCCCAGCAGGAAGAACGCGGTTTTGTCGCTTATTCTTGCCGCTTGCTGCATATTATGAGTTACCATAACAATAGTATAGCACTTTTTCAGCTCAATTGCAAGGTCTTCTATTTTGGAGGTTGAAATCGGGTCGAGCGCAGAGGTGGGTTCGTCCATCAGCAGCACATCGGGTTCGACCGCGAGCGCTCTTGCAATGCAGAGCCTCTGCTGCTGACCGCCGGAAAGCCCGAGCGCGGATTTCTTCAGACGGTCTTTCAGTTCGTCCCATATTGCTGCGTCACGAAGCGATTTCTCAACTATATCGTCCAGCTTTACTTTGGAGTGAATTCCGTGGGTGCGCGGTCCGAAAGCGATGTTGTCGTATACGCTCATAGGAAAGGGGTTGGGCTTCTGGAACACCATTCCTACGCGCTTTCTGAGAGTGTTCACGTCCATTTTCCCGTAGATGTCCTCACCGTCAAGCAGGAATTGTCCCGTAATCCGGCAGCCCTCCACAAGGTCGTTCATTCGGTTGAGCGACTTTAACAGCGTGGATTTTCCGCAGCCCGATGGACCGATAAAAGCGGTAATCCGATTTTCGGGGATTGCGAGGTCTATGCCTTTAAGAGCCTTGAAGTCTCCGTAATACAGTTCGGCGTTTCTGATGTCGAATTTCATATTAACTCCTGTTCTTAGCGATTTTACGCTCAATCAAGTCCGAAGCGAGATTAATCAAGAAGGTCAGCACCAGCAGCACGACACCCGACGCAAATGCTTGATTGACGTGCAGACCTTCGTTGGACTGAACATACATGTGAACCGTAAGCGTGGCTGCCGAGTCCCATATTCCGCTCGGAGTGCTTCTGAATGTACCCGAGGTGTAGATGAGCGCGGCGGACTCTCCGACAATTCTTCCTATTGCGAGGATTACTCCCGACATAATTCCGGGAATAGCCGCGGGCAGGATAATGCGGAATACGGTACGCATTTTTCCCGCGCCTAGTCCGAAGCTGCCCTCGCGGTAGCTGTCGGGGACGGCGAGCAGCGCTTCTTCGGTAGTTCTGATAATCAGCGGCAAAATCATAATCGAAAGCGTTATAATACCGCCTAGCATTGCGTACTGCCAGCCAAGCTGCATATTGAAGAGCAGAAAGCCGAACAGTCCGTATACGATGGACGGAATACCCGAGAGAGTTTCCGTAGTGATACGAATAACTTTCACGAGCTTATTGCCGCGCTTTGCGTATTCAACGAGATACACCGCTGCGAAAATTCCCACGGGAACTGCGATAAGCAGGGTGAGCAGCGTCATTGTCAGCGTATTGACGAGCGCGGGCATCATACTCTGGTTTTCGGGAGTGTATTTCCACGCAAACTGTTCCGCGGTGAGGTGGGGAATACCGTTCACCAGAATGTAGAGCATTAGAAAGAGCAGTATTCCAACCGCGAAGAGAGCTGAGAGCATAACGAGAATCATCGTCACCATAGAGCCTGGGTGCTTTTTGTATTCCCGGAGCTTCTCCCGAAGCCCGACCTTGTTTATGTACTTTTCGGGAGCTTGCTGTTCGTTTTTGCGAATTTCCATTGTATCCACCATATTTTCAGTCCTTTCTGCGCTTCAGAACGGAGAAGCAGAGATTGATAATCAGAATAAACACGAACAGTACAACCGCTGTTGCAACCAGAATACTCTGCTTGTGTTCGTCCGCGTAGCCCATTTCCAGGATTACGTTGGAGGTGAGAGTGCGCACTCCCGAGGTTATGCTTTCGGGGAGGATTGCCTGATTTCCCGCAACCATTACTACCGCCATAGTTTCGCCGATTGCTCTGCCCACTCCGAGAATAATTGCGGCAAGAATGCCCGACCTTGCGGCGGGAAGCGAGGCGAAGAACACGCTTCGTTCGTGAGTTGCGCCGAGAGCTAATGCGCCCTCGTAGTAGCTTTTCGGAACTGCGTTAAGGGACGCTTCGGTAGTCTTGATAATCGTTGGGAGTATCATTATTCCGAGCAGTATTCCCGCTGTAAGCAGCGATTTTCCCGAGCCGCCGAACACGTTTCTCACGAACGGCACAAGCACCATTACTCCGAAGAAGCCGTAGACTATCGAGGGTATTCCCGCCAGCAGATTGATTGCGGGCTTAACGAGCTTGTAAAGCTGCTTAGGGCAGTAGTGCGACATAAATACCGCGCACAGCACGCCAATCGGAACACCGATTAGCAGGGCAATTCCCGTAACCAGAACCGAGCCTACTATCATCGGGAAAATTCCCCAAAGCTCGGAGGCGGGCTTCCAATCCGTGCCGAACAGGAACTTGAAAAAACCGACGTCTGCCATTGCGGGAAAGCCTGTTCCGAACAGATAAACGCAGATTACCACAACCGCCAGAATTGACACGCAGGCGCATATCAGGAACAGCGCGTGCATAAACTTCTCTTTGAATTTCTGCATAAAAACTCCTCTGAAAAATCAGCGCCGCCGCGACTGTTCAGCCGCCGCGGTCGCTTGGGGAAGGGAAAGAAACCATTTGATGGATTGGTGTTTATTTCAGTTCGCTCCACTTGTTAATCTCGCCGAGGTAGATAGCCTTAATCTGGTCGGTGGTGAGGTTGTCGATTGCGTTGTCCTTATTTACAATAACCGCAATTCCGTCGTCGGCGATTTTGAGCTCCGAAAGTCCCTTTTCAAGCTCGGTGTCCTTGAGCGCACGGGAGGACATTCCGATGTCGCAGGCATCAGAGGTTACCGCGGTGATACCCGCACCCGAGCCTGTCTGCTGGATTTGAACGGTAACGCCGCTGTTCAGCTCCTGATACTTCGCGGCAAGCTTTTCCATTACGGGACCTACGGAGGTAGAGCCGTTAAGCGAGATTGTGCCGCTCTTGCCGGACGCTGTGTAGGCAGAGGTCGTATCAACCGCTATGTAGTGGTTATCGGCGATAATCTTCTGACCGTCTGTGCTCATGATAAAGGAGATGAAGTCCTTGGAGAGGTCGCTGAGCTTATCCTCCTTGTAGCATATCTCGAACGGACGCGCTACAACGTAGCTTCCCGACTTAACGTTGTCTGCGGTAGCCTCAACGCCGTTTACCTTAACGGGCTTTACCGTGTCGTTGAGAGAGCCGAGCGAGATGTATCCGATTGCGTCGGGATTGCCTGCAACGCTCATCATAACGCCGTTTGTGGAGTTGTTGATTTCGGCATCGGAGCGGGTTGCGTCCTTCTTGTCCGCGTCAAGTACGCCCATAAGCTCCACGAAAGCGGAACGTGTTCCCGAGCCGTCCTCACGAGATACAACCGTGATTGCCTTGTCCTTGCCCGAGCAGCCTGCAAGTGAAGCTGCCATTACGCTTGCGGTCATTACCGCAGCAAAAATATTTCTGATTTTCATTGTGATTTCTCCTTTTTGTTTGTTGTTTTGGTTTACAAGTGCATTATAACATCACGATGTTAAATCAAAAAGCGAGGGAATGTAAAATTTGTGTTAAATGTGATAATGAATGAGAAAAGAAAAAAGCCGCCCACATTGAAGCGAGCGGAAAAACTGAAACGGCGCCACAGCTAGGCTTAGTGCCTTCTGTGGCGCTGTTGACGAAGTAGATGTACCTTTATCGACAGACTGATTTTGGACTTTTTCGACAAGCTGTGGTATCGTTGTAAGACGATACCACCGGTCTGTCGAAAAGACTTTGGGGGTGTGGGGGTGCGTTAGCACCCCCACGGAATAAGAAAAATAGCCCCCTCCCCTTCGGGGGAGAGGGTTGGGCTAAATCTCGTGCGTCACTTTGTTCCGCCCGAGCTTTGGTGGGGGTGTCTCTCGCAGAAAAAGACTTTTTCGACAAGTTGAGCCGCTCACATCGTGAGCGGCTTTCGTTGTATTGTGTGTTAATCAGTTCTTTAGGGACTGGAGCGGTGCGGGAATTCTTCCGCCGCGCGAAATGAACTTCGCGGAGGAGAACTTGCTTACGGGCATTACGGGGCCGCTTCCGAACAGACCGCCGAATTCCAGAGTTTCGCCCTCCTTCATTCCGATTGCGGGGATAACGCGTACTGCGGTAGTCTTGGAGTTTACCATACCGATTGCCGCTTCGTCCGCAATGATTGCGGAAATGGTGTCCGCCGAGGTGTCGCCGGGTACTACAATCATATCCAGACCTACCGAGCAAACGGCGGTCATCGCCTCAAGCTTTTCAAGCGACAGCGAACCTCTGTTCACCGCGTCAATCATACCTGCGTCCTCGGATACGGGGATAAATGCTCCCGAAAGTCCGCCAACGTTGGACGAAGCCATAACGCCGCCCTTCTTAACCGCGTCATTGAGCATTGCAAGCGCCGCGGTTGTTCCGTGAGCGCCGCAGCTTTCCAGACCGATTTCCTCAAGAATGTGCGCTACCGAGTCGCCGACAGCGGGAGTGGGAGCAAGCGACAAATCCACAATTCCGAACGGAACTCCAAGGCGTTTTGATGCCTCCGTGCCGACCAGCTGACCCATACGGGTAATCTTGAATGCGGTTTTCTTGATAACGTCCGCAATTTCGCCGATATTTGCGTCGGGGTGCTTGGTGAGCGCTGCGCGGACAACTCCCGGTCCCGATACGCCCACGTTAATCTCGCAGTCGTACTCGCCGACTCCGTGGAACGCACCCGCCATGAAGGGATTGTCCTCGGGCGCGTTGCAGAATACGACAATTTTCGCCGCGCCGAAGCAGTGGTCGTTTACGGTTTTCTCGGACGCCTCGCGTACAATCTTACCCATCAGCGCTACCGCGTCCATATTGATACCCGCTTTGGTAGAGCCGATATTGACGGACGAGCAGACGTTTGTGGTTTCGGCGAGCGCTTCGGGAATACTCTCGATAAGCTCCCTGTCGCCTGCGGAGAAGCCCTTGTGAACAAGCGCGGAATAGCCGCCTATGTAGTTTACTCCCGTGCCCTCGGCAACGCGCTGAAGCGTTTTTGCGAGCGCTACGGGGCTTGCACCCTGTGCGGAAGAAGCCGCCGATACAATAGCGATAGGCGTAACGGAAATACGCTTGTTGATAATCGGAATACCGTACTGCTTCTCAATATCCTCGCCAGTCTTGACGAGATTTTCCGCCTTGCGCATCATCTTTTCGTAAACCTTGTCGCAGGTGCTGTTGATGTCGCTTCCGATGCAGTCGAGCAGCGAAATTCCCATTGTGATTGTTCTGATGTCAAGATTTTCCTCCTGAATCATCTTTATCGTTTCCAGAATATCTCCTGTGTTAAGCATAAAACCCCCTGAATAAATTGGTTTGAGACCATATTTTAGATTTTGTGCATCGAGTTGAAGATGTCCTCGTGCATAACGTGAATTTGCAGTCCCATATCAGAACCCGCCTTCTTGAGCTTGTCTGCAAAGTCGATGTAGTCAATAGACAGCTTTGTGATGTCGATAAGCATTGTCATTGCAAACAAATCCTGCATAATGGTCTGGGTAACGTCCATAACGTTTGCCTTGTACTCGGCGCATATTCCGCTCACCTTTGCGAGAATACCAACCGTGTCCTTACCGATAACAGCAACTACTGCTCTCATAATTCCTCCGTTTCTGCGGTCAAATTGTCTAAAAAATATAACCGCAACTGTTTATTTTTTATTGCTTCTTATCTATTATACTAAAAATTTTGAAAAAAGTAAATCTATTCCTAGACAAATTATTAAATTTGTGATAAAATAATAAAAAAGGACTGCGATATTATGAAATTATTGTCGAAGTTTTAATGTCTTGCAAAAAAGACAGCTCGATTATATACCGATTGGAGGATTACTTATGAACAAAGAAATGAACACCGCCCGACTGCTCGACCTGCTCAGGCAGAACGCGCGTCTGTCGAATGCGGAGCTTGCCGTTATGCTCGGCGAGAGCGAGGAGGACGTTAAGGAGCAGATTGCCGCCCTTGAACAGGCGGGTATCATTATGGGCTACTCGGCGATTATCAACGAGGAAAAGGCGGACGAGAACGGAGTTACCGCGATTATTGAAATCAAGATTACGCCTATGAAGGATATGGGCTTTGACGACCTTGCACACACCATTATGTCCTACGAGGAAGTGGACACCGTGCTTTTGCTCTCGGGCGCTTATGATTTGTCCGTGACTATCACGGGTACGAGCCTGAGAAAGGTTGCGCTTTTCGTTTCGGAGCGTCTTGCTGTGCTGGACGGAGTGCTTGCTACCACCACGCACTTTGTGCTCAGACGCTACAAGGAGAAAAATCACGTTTTCGCTTTGGATAATTTTGACGAACGCGATATGGTTTCTCCGTAACTCGATTATGTTTGAGAAATTTGCAGATACTAAGAAGAGAGGAACAACTTTCCAATGGACTATGATCAGATAATCCCGAAACGGATACAGGATATACAGCCGTCGGGAATAAGAAAATTTTTCGATATAGCACAGCAGGTTGAGGGCGTAATCTCGCTTTCCGTGGGAGAGCCGGATTTCAAGACTCCGTGGGCGGCGCGCAAAGAGGCGATTAACATTCTCGAAAAGGGTAAAACCGCCTATACCGCAAACAGCGGACTTATGGAGCTGAGAAAGACCGTCTGCGGCTACCTTAAGGACTTTATACATACGGAATATGATCCGCAAAAAGAGGTTATCATAACCGTCGGAGGCTCGGAGGCGATTGACCTTGCCGTCCGCGCTATGATTGAAGAGGGCGACGAGGTGCTTGTTCCCGAGCCCAGCTTCGTGTGCTATTCGCCTATCGTTACGATGATGCACGGTACTCCCGTGCCGATTGTAACCACAATGGAGGACAAATTCCGACTGACCGCAAAGGCGCTGAAGGAGAAGATTACAGATAAGACAAAGATGCTGTTTCTGCCTTATCCCAATAACCCCACAGGCGCGGTAATGCGCCGCGAGGATCTGGAAGAAATCGCCGAGGTACTGCGTGACACGAACATCATCGTTGTTTCCGATGAAATCTACGCGGAGATGACCTACAACGGCGAGAAGCACGTTTCTATCGCCGAGATTGACGGAATGCGCGAGCGTACCGTAATCGTAAGCGGCTTCTCGAAAGCGTATGCGATGACGGGTTGGCGGCTCGGCTATGTGGTAGGACCTCAGCCCATTATCAAGCAGATGCTGAAGCTTCACCAATACTGCATTATGTCCAGCCCTACCGTGAGCCAATACGCGGCGATTGCAGCGATTGAGAAGTGCTCCGCGGACGTGAAGCACATGGTTGACGAGTACGATATGCGCCGCCGTCTGCTGGTGAACGGCTTCAACGAAATGGGACTTACCTGCTTCGAGCCGGAGGGCGCGTTTTATGTGTTCCCGTGCATTAAGTCAACGGGGCTTACCAGTGCGGAATTCTGCGAGAAGCTGGTGTTTGAGAAGAAGGTCGCGGTTGTACCGGGCTCGGCTTTTGGCGCAAGCGGCGAGGGGTATGTGCGCGTGTCGTATGCCTATTCCGTATCTCACCTTACAACGGCGCTCGGCAGAATTCGTGAGTTTATCGACGAACTGAACAATAACAGGAGCTGAGTTTTTGAGTGAACGCTTGAGAGAGCTTTCGTTTACCGCCAACGCAAAGCTTAATCTATATCTTGACATTACGGGCAGGCGCCGTGACGGATACCATACGCTTGAAACGGTTATGCAGAGCATTGACCTTGCGGATTACGTTACCGTGCGGAAAGCTGAGGGCGCGGGAATAACGGTTTCTTGTTCCAATCCGCTTATTCCGACCGACAGGCGGAACATCTGCTATAAGGCGGCGGTGAATTACTTTGCTGCCGTTGAGAAAAGTATAGGCGTGGAGATTGCCATTGACAAGCGTGTCCCTCACGCTGCGGGACTTGGCGGCGGAAGCGCGGACGCGGCGGCAGTACTCAAAGCGCTGAATATCCTATCTGAAAACGCGCTTTCCGAGGAGGCGCTGCTTAAAGTCGCGGCAAAAACGGGCGCGGACGTTCCGTTCTGTATGACGGGCGGGACAAAGCTCTGCCGAGGAATAGGCGACGAGCTGACGGAGATTGAACCGTTCCCCGAGCGGGTTTACCTGGTGATAATGCCGGATTTCCTCTGCGATACAAAGGGCGCGTACTGCGAGTATGACAAGAACCCTCTGCCGAGAAGAAACGGACTTGCAAAGTTTCTGAAATCGGGAAGCGATTTCCCGAAAAAGATGTACAACGTTTTCAGAATGCTGTTCGAGAATGAGAAAATCGCGGAAATTCTTGACAGGCTTATGGCTCTCGGAGCGCAGGGTGCGGAGCTTTCGGGCAGCGGAGCGGCTGTTTTCGGCATATTTGATGATGTTCAAAGCGCAGGTGCGGCGGCACGGGAGTTCCCCGCGCTGTTTACGGCGGTATGCAGACCTGTGCAATCGGGCATAATATCCCCAGACGCTTTTATATCGGAATAAAAGGAGGTAGGAAAAATGGTAACACTTCAAAATCATATCGGAAAGATTAACATTTCCCCCGACTACTTTACCCAGCTTATCGGAAACACCGTTACAAGCTGTTTCGGCGTGATTTCGATGAATGTTTCGGGAGTTCGCGAAACCCTTATGGCGGCGTTTAAGCGTAAAGACGACAAGCCCGCTGCTTACGGCGTCAAGGTGCGCTTTTTAAAGGGTAAGCTCCTTATTGATTTGCACATTTCCCTGATGTACGGCGTGAATATGAACGCGGTTGTGCGTTCAATCATCAATAAAGTCGGCTACACGGTTGAACAGAGTACCGGAATATCCGTGGAAAAGGTCAATGTATATGTCGATTCAATCCGCACCTGACGCGGATTTCTCAAAAAAATAAAGTGAGGAACAGGAAATAATGAACATAACAGGAAAGCTTCTCAGAGACGCTATAATATCGGGAGCAAACAACATTTCAAACCGCAGACAGGCGGTAGACGAGCTTAACGTTTTCCCCGTACCGGACGGCGATACGGGAACGAATATGTCTATGACTATCAAGAACGCTGCCGCAGAGCTTGCTAACATCTCGGAAGGCGCTAATGTCGCAAGTGTTGCAAAAACGGCGGCTTCCGCTATGCTGCGCGGCGCGCGCGGAAACTCGGGAGTTATTCTCTCGCTGATTTTCAGAGGTCTGTCAAAGGGGCTTGCGGGAAAGGAAGAGGCAAGTGCTGCGGATTTGTCGGCTTCCTTCAAGCTCGGCGTTGACGCGGCGTACAAGTCCGTAATGAAGCCTACCGAGGGTACTATTCTTACTGTATCCCGCGAGGCGTATGAGAATACCGCGAAGTTCGACCTTGCTTCGATGTCGGCTGCCGATTTCCTTAAGGCTTACATTGAGGAAGCGGAGATTTCGCTTGAGAAAACCCCCGAGCTTCTCCCCGCATTGAAGAAAGCGGGAGTTGTTGACGCAGGAGGAAAGGGCTTTATCGTAATTCTTGAGGGAATGTACGCTGTTCTGTCGGGCGGCGAGGCAATCGTATCCGATGATGAAGCAAAGCCCTCTGCGCCCGCTGCTGTGGCTGCGGTTGAGGAAGAGATTAAGTTTGCATACTGCACGGAGTATATCGTAAGCAAGCGCGGAACAAAGGACGCTTCGGCTTTGCGTGCATTTCTTGAAACAATCGGCGACTGCGTTGTCGTAGTTGACGATGACGATATTATCAAGGTTCACGTTCACTCCAACCACCCGGGAAAGGCGATTGAGGAAGCGCTTAAATTCGGCGAGCTCACCAAGGTGAAGATTGAGAATATGCGCGAGCAGCACAACAACGTTATCAAGGCGGATAAGGCTATTCAGGACAACAAGAAGGCTCCCGTTGAGCCGACAAAGGACACCGGCTTTGTGGCTGTTGCGGCAGGCGCGGGCGTTGAAGCGCTGTTCAAGGATTTGGGCGTGGACATTACCGTTCGCGGCGGTCAGACCATGAATCCCTCGACCGAGGATATTCTGGAAGCAATAGAGCAGACTCCCGCGCACAACGTTTTCGTTCTCCCCAACAACAAGAACATTATTATGGCGGCGGAGCAGGCGGTAAAGCTCGCGGACAGAAACGTCTGCGTTCTCCAGACGCGCACTATTCCTCAGGGAATTACCGCAATGATGAACTACAACCCCGACGCGGATTTCAAGGCTAACGGCGCGGCAATGACGGAGTCGCTCGAAAACGTATCCAGCGGTCAGATTACCTTTGCGGTACGCGACAGCGACTTTGACGGTCATAAGATTAAGCAGGGCGACATTCTCGCTATGGATAACGGAAAGGTTGCCTTTACGGAGAAAAACCTCACAAAGGCGCTCGTGAAGCTCACGAAGCGTATGATAAGCTCCTCGTCAAGCTACATCACCGTGATTTACGGCTCGGACGTTCCCGACGAGGACGCAAACGAAGCGTATGAAAATCTGCGCTCAAAGATAAGCGACGATATTGATATTGTGTTGGTAAACGGCGGTCAGCCCGTGTATTACTACATAATCTCGGTTGAATAAGCGGTTTGTGAAGATAAGCGGTGACAGATGGAACTGGTGCGTTTAAGCGGCGTCGGGGAAAAGAGAGCGGCGCTGTATAAGAAGTTGGGCTTAGAGTCGGTAGAGCAGCTTACGGAGTTTTATCCGCGGGATTATGTTGATTTTACTCAGACGACGCCTATCCGTGAGGTACAGGCGGGGGATACCTGCGTTATCCGTGCGAAGGTTCAGAGCAAGAGCTACCCCTCGGGTTATTCGGCGAGGGTTCAGGTGTACAAGGCGCTGCTGACGGACGGTGTTAGCGAGATAACCGCCGTGTATTTCAATGCGAAATATACGTTCGATTCGCTTATCAGGGATAGAGAGTATCTCTTTTACGGCAAGATTAACGTTGATTACGGTAAACTCCAGATAATGTCGCCGCAGTTTGTTCTGCCGGAATCGGGCGGACTGCTCCCGAAATACCGTTTGGTTGCAGGACTTTCAAACAATATAGTAAGCGCGAATATGAAGTCCGCGCTTGAACTTGTAAGGCGCACAGAAACGCTCCCCGCAGAAATCGTGGAGCGTTATTCGCTTATGAGCGCAGACGACGCGGTTCGTAAAATCCACTTTCCCGCAACCCGCGAGGAATATACCGAGGCAAGGCGGCGCTTGATTTTCGAGGAGCTTCTGACGCTGAAGCTCGGACTTTCCGCGCTGAAAACGCGGGGGAGAACGCTCTCGGGCGCGATAATGACAGACGTTGATATGGACGCGTTTTATCGCTCGCTGCCGTTTACTCCCACTAATGCACAGCTTCGCGCTGTGAACGACTGCATTGCGGATATGAAGCAGCTTTACCCGATGAACAGGCTTATTCAGGGCGATGTCGGTTCGGGAAAAACGCTGGTTGCCGCGGCGGCGGCGTACTTCGCGTATGCGAATGGCTTTCAGTCGCTGATAATGGCGCCTACCGAGGTGCTCGCGCAGCAGCATTACGAGACGTTCAGGGGCTTTCTGGAGCCTATGGGCGTAAAAGTAGGGATGCTTTCGGGCAGTATGTCCGCTGCGGAGAAAAGGGCGGTTCGTGCGAGTGCGGAAAAGGGCGAAACAGACGTGCTGGTCGGCACTCACGCGCTTATTCAGAAGTCGCTGAGCGTTGGAAAGCTCGGGCTTATCGTTGTGGACGAGCAGCACCGCTTCGGAGTGGCGCAGCGCTCCACGCTCGCGGAAAAGGGCGTTAATCCGCATATCGTGGCGATGAGCGCAACGCCTATTCCGAGAACGCTGGCACTTATCATATATGGAGATTTGGATGTGTCCATTCTCAATGAAATGCCGAAAGGCAGGCTTCCCGTGCAGACGTTTGCGGTGGACGGCTCGTTTCGGCAGCGTGTGTATAACTTCATCAAGAAGCATATCGCGGCGGGAAAACAGGCGTTTATCGTATGTCCGCGCGTTGAGCAGAACGATGAGGACGGCTCGGATAAGAAAAGCGCGATTGAGTATTACAACTTCCTTACGGCAGGCGATTTTCGTGGAATACCTACGGGGCTTCTCTACGGAAAGATGAAGCCCGCCGAAAAAGACGCGGTTATGAACGATTTCCGCGACAATAAGCTGAAGCTGCTGATTTCCACAACGGTTATCGAGGTAGGCGTTGACGTGCCGAATGCTGTGGTAATGCTGATTGAGAACGCAGAGCAGTTCGGTTTGTCGCAGCTGCACCAGCTTCGCGGACGAGTGGGGCGCGGCTCGGAGCAGAGCTACTGTATCCTGATGACGGATAACAAATCCGACTATACCAAGCAGCGAATGGGGGCAATGTGCGAAACAACGGACGGCTACAAGATTGCGGATACCGATTTGAAACTGCGCGGTCCGGGTAATTTCTTCGGCAGGGAGCAGTCGGGCGCACTTCCGCTGAAGGTCGCGGATTTTGCGGAGAATACGGATATGCTGGGAGAGGTTGAGCGGCTTGCCGATGAAATCCTCAAGGCTGACCCGAAGCTTGAAAATCCCGTCAACAGCGGTCTGAAACAGAACGTTGACCGACTTCTCGGAAATATCGGAAGCTACGGATATAATTAAGATACAGGAAACGATACGGAAATGAGTAAAGAACTTAAAATGGAAAGATGGCGCTATCCGCGCTTTTTCACGGAGAACATCTCCGACGATACCGCCGTTCTGGAGGGCGAGGACGCAAAGCACGCGTCTACTGTGCTCCGTATGCGGGCGGGGGACTTGGCGGTTCTCTGCGACGGCAGAAAGACGGACTATCTCGCGGAGGTGACGGAAACTTCTTCCGCTTGCTGTACATTTAAAATTCTGGAAAGCACTCCCAATGAGGCTGAGCCGAGCATTCATCTTCGCTTGTTTCAGGCTATGCCCAAGAGCGATAAGATGGAGTTTATCGTTCAGAAAGCGGTGGAATGCGGCGCGGCGGAGATTGTTCCGTTTTTCTCGGAGCGGTGCGTTTCGCGTCCCGATAAAAAGCAGATGGAGAAGAAGCTCGTCCGCTATCGGAAAATCGCTCTGGAGGCAGCAAAGCAGTGCGGCAGAGGCGTAGTCCCGACAGTAGGGGAGGCGGTGGAATTTTCCGCTTTGAAGTCCCTGATTTCCACGGATAATACGGGCATACTATTTTACGAGTGTTCAACCGTTCCGCTGCGTGAGGCGGTTACGGATTTTCGGGAAAATGTGGATATAATAATAGGAAGCGAGGGCGGTTTTGAGCCGCGCGAAGCCGAGGAGCTTCAAAGGCTGGGCTTCGTTTCGGCGTCCTTGGGCAAGCGTATTCTGCGCTGTGAGACTGCGCCGATTGCCGCAATTTCGATTTTGATGAATATGACAGGAAATATGTAAGCTATTTGTTTAAAATAGCCAAATTTTGACTTTGGTATTGCATTTTCTTTGAAAAAGGTGTATAATGAATGAAGTGAATTTGAGTTCTTTTAGTTCTTTCATTTAAAGGAGGATACGATTATGAAGGCTTTTGGAATTTTTCTTGTCGGAGCATTGGCTGTTGCGGGCGGTATCGCGGCTGCAACTTATATAACCAAGAAGAAGCTCGAAAAGGAAAACGAGGATAACTATTACGACGATTGGGATAATGACGACATTGACGACGATTGGGATTACGATTTCGATGAGGACGTTGATGTTGAAGAGGGTGAGCCCTCGCTCGCTGAGACGGTAGCGGACACGTTCCCCGAGGCGGCAGCGCCTAAGGCAGAAGAACCGGCTGCGGGAAATTCCCCCTTTGACACTTCCGACCTTTTCTCTTCCGAAGTTCCCGACGATATGGAATAACAAAGAATTGTCCGAGTCCCCACAAAAAGTGGGGACTTTAGTTTGTCAAAAATCCTTTGGGGGTTTGGGGGCTTTGCCCCCAAAAAAAACGGGCGCAGGGGGCGAAGCCCCCCGCTCCTACATCCCCTTCCCCTTTAGGGGAAGGGGGCAGGGGGATAGGGTAAATCTCAGCCCCCACCCAAAGTGGGGACTTTAGCTTGTCAAAAAACCTTTGGGGGTTGGGGGCTTTGCCCCCAAAACGGGGCGCAGGGGGCGAAGCCCCCGCTCCTACACCCCCTTCCCCTTTAGGGAAAGGGGGCAGGGGGATAGGGTAAATCTCATATCTAAGTAAAAGTCCCCACAATTTGTGGGGACTTTAGCTTGTCGAAAAACCTATTTAGGACGACACCGAGGCATATAATGGGGGGGTGGGGGCTTTGCCCCCAAAACGGGGCGCAGGGGGCGAAGCCCCCGCTCCTACCCCCCTTCCCCTTTAGGGGAAGGGGGCAGGGGGATAGGGTAAATCTCAGCCCCCACCAAAAGTGGGGACTTTAGCTTGTCAAAAATCCTTTGGGGGTTTGGGGGCTTTGCCCCCAAAACGGGGCGCAGGGGGCGAAGCTCCCGCTCCTACACCCCTTCCCCTAAAGGGGCAGGGGGATAGGGTAAATCTCAGTCCCCACAAAAAGTGGGGACTTTTCTTGTCCTGTCTTAAAAAAGTATACCAACGGTGATAAACCTACTTGAAAAAATTTTATATCTGTGTTATAATGTATTTGTGCGATTATCGCAAACAATAAGAAATGAGGTGTTTTATTTGAAGCATATCGTCACCATCAATAAGGCGAACCTGAAGGCTACTGCTGAGAAGGGCGGCTGCGGTAAGTGCCAGTCCTCCTGCCAGTCGGCTTGCAAGACTTCTTGCACCGTAGCAAATCAGAAGTGCGCGTCCAAGAGCTGATAACTCAGAAGCAAGGAGTCGATGGCTTCTTGCTTCAACTTTTTAAAACAACTCCCGCTCGGTTCGCGGGGTAATAATAAAGTCTGAAAAGGAAATAGGTATGGTACATAAGTTTGAACAACTGGGTTATAAGATTGCGCTGGACAGCGACAGCAACGGAGTTCACCTGCTGGACGACTGCGCTTATGATATGCTGGACTTCATCTCTGCGCCCATGACGGAGCAGATGCCCGAGGAGCTTTTGGGCAAGCTGCCGGCATACACTGAGGAGAATGTCCGCGAGACATACTCCGAGCTTTACTCGCTTTATAAGGAGGGCTCTCTCTTTGCCAAGGACGAGTACGAGAAGTATTCCGACACTATGGTGAAGAGCCCCGTAAAGTCGATGTGTCTGAATGTGGCTCACGACTGCAATCTGCGCTGTGAATACTGCTTCGCTCAGACGGGCGATTTTGGCGGCGAGCGCTGCATTATGTCTCCCGAAACGGGAAAAAAGGCGATTGACTTCCTGATTGAAAAGTCGGGCAACCGCCAGAATATCGAGCTGGACTTCTTCGGCGGCGAGCCGCTTATGGCTTGGGATACCGTAGTCGCTACCGTGGACTATGCGCGTTCTGTTGAGAAACAGCACGGCAAGAACTTCCGCTTTACCATTACCACAAACGGCGTTCTGCTCGATGACGAGAAGATTGACTACATCAACCGCGAGATGGTTAACGTTGTTCTGTCGCTGGACGGCAGACGTGAGGTTACCGACAGAATTCGCAAAACGCTTAACGGAAAGAGCGCTTATGACGTAATCGTTCCGAAGTTCCAGAAGCTGGTGAAGCTCCGCGAGCCGCTCGGCAAGGATTATTACGTCCGCGCAACCTATACGAAGTACAACCTTGATTTCACCGAGGACGTTCTCCACATGAGAGAGCTGGGCTTTGAGCAGCTTTCCGCCGAGCCGGTTGTTACCGACCTGAAAGAGCCGTATGCTATTACCGAGTCAGATTTGCCCCGCATTTACAGCGAGTATGACAGGCTGTGCGAGGTTATGGCGGAGCGCAACAGGGGAAAGGGTGATTGGTTTAACTTCTTCCATTTTATGGTTGATTTGGATGAGGGTCCCTGCGCTATCAAGCGTCTGCGCGGCTGCGGCTGCGGTAACGACTATGTGGCGGTTGACCCCCACGGCAATATCTTCCCGTGTCACCAGTTTGTCGGCATAGAGCGCTGGAAAATGGGCAACCTATACGAGGGAACATTCGACGATGAAATCAAGAACTATTTCGCTAAAACACACCTCTATTCCAAGGCGGGCTGCCGTGATTGCTGGGCGAAGTTCTACTGCTCGGGCGGCTGCAATGCCAACAGCTTTATCTACGAGGGCGATTGCCGTACTCCCCATAAGCTCTCCTGTGAGCTTCAGAGAAAGCGCCTTGAATGTGCGCTGGCTCTCGCTGTTGACAAGGCTGTAAACAATCTTTGATTATGACGCCGAAAAAATAAAAACGGGTTCTACTTGATATGTTGACATATTTTTAATTTTTTGTTCAAGCCGATTTCACGAGCCTGACACAATTGGGTATTATACTATAGTTACAACAGATTAAGGAGGCTTAATTATGAACGATTTTAATGAATTCAATAAGGACAATATTGAGATTGAAGTTGTGCAGACGACAGAACCCGTAAAAACCAAAAAGCCCAAGAAAAATCACACCACCGCAAAGGTTACAGCGCTGCTTCTGGCGGTTGTTATTCTCGGTGGAGGCGCAGGCTTTGGAAGCGCGTATTTAACTCGCAGCCTGAACCCTGTTCAGACAACGATTGTCGATAATAACGGCAGTGGAGAAGAAAATTCGGCTGTGGCTTCGGGTTCCTCTCAGCAGGGAGCTCCCACTCTGAATGATATGCAGAAGGACGCAGCTTCAATTCAGCATACTGTAAGCGAGAAAGCAGAATTTAATTCCGACGGCACATACAAGTATACCCGTGACCTTGTTAAAGCTGTTCAGGACAGCATTGTATACATTGAGGTGTTCCAGAATTACAGAGGAAGAAGCCAGCTGGCAGGCTCTGCAAGCGGAATAATCATTTCCTCGGACGGATACATCGTTACGAACAATCACGTCGTTGAAGGTGCGGACAGCTATACCGCCAAGGTAAAGTGCACCGACGAGAGCGGCAATGTGACTTCGCAGGTCTATGATGCGGAGCTTATCGGTACAGACAGCGATACCGACCTTGCGGTTATCAAGATTGACGCGAAGGATTTGCCCGTAGCTGTTTTGGGCGACTCTGATAAGCTGTGCCTCGGTGACGATGTAGTCGCAATCGGAAATCCCTTAGGACTTGAAAACTCCGTTTCCAAGGGTATTGTTTCGGGACTTAACCGTCAGATTTCCGACAGCAAGCGCGGACTTTCCTCCATTCAGACAGACGCTCCTATTAACAGCGGTAACTCGGGAGGTGCGCTTTTTAACGGCTACGGCGAGGTTGTGGGCGTTGTCAATGAGAAGTATGTATCCGACTACGCGGAGAATGTCGGCTTTGCAATTACCATAAACGAGGCGAAGGACGTAATCGACGACCTTATCGCAAAGGGATATGTATCGGGACGCGCGGTTATCGGCATTATGTACCTTGAGGTTACTGACACAATCGCCGCATATAACGGAATTCAGGCAGGCTGGCAGGTTACCGAAATCAATAAGGATATGCCTGTTGCCGAGAGCGGTTTGCTGGTAGGCGATACAATCGTGAAGATTGACGGACTTGACGTTCTTCAAGATGACGTTTCGGAGATTTTCACCACGAAGAAGCCGGGCGATACCGTTACCGTAACGGTTGTCCGCAGCGACTCCCTCGGAAGAAAGCGCAATGTTAATATCGACATCGTGCTTTCCGAGTCCAAGGGTTAATCACATATAAGAAAGACGGCAGCGTTATTTGGCGCTGCCGTTCAGGCTGTAGATAAAGGCACATCTACTTCGTCAACGGCTTGTCGGCAGGCACAAAGCCTAGCCGACAGGTCAGCGTTTTCCGCGAAGCGGATAATGCGTCCTCGCATCTGTACCTTTCTCGCCAGCCTGTTTCGGGACTTTTTCGACAAGCTGAACTGCAGCGCATTTGCGCTGCAGTTTTGGTTATTGCTCTTTGCGGAACATCAAAACGACGGTTTCAATATGTCGGGTATGGGGGAACATATCAAACGGCTGTATTTCCTTTATTTCGTAATCCTTGATGAGCGATTTCAAATCGCGGGAAAGTGTTGCGGGATTACAGGAGATGTAGACAATCCTTTTCGGCTTGATTTTCGTGAGGGAATTGAGGAATTTTCTGTCCGCACCCGCCCGCGCGGGATCCATAAACACCACGTCATAGAATGTTCCGTTTTTCGCGCGCTCACGGAGGAATTCTCCCGCATCGCCTTTGTTGAATGCGATGTTCTTCGTGATGCCGTTCTCGGTGCAGTTCTTCACCGCGTCGCGGACGGCGGCTGCGTTGAGCTCTATTCCCTGAACGGAGTTCACATAGTCCGAGGCGATAATTCCTATCGTTCCCACGCCGCTGTATGCGTCAAGTATATTGTCCGACTCGGAGAGCTTTGCCGCTTCAATCGCATAGCGGTACAGCTTCTCCGTCTGAACGAAGTTTATCTGGTAGAACGACTGCGGCGAAATGCGGAACTTCTTCCCGCAGAGCACGTCCACAATATAGCCGTTCCCGTACAAAACCTCGTTTCGGTTTCCGAGCGTCAGCATTTCATCGTTAGTATTGACCGAGAACGTCACCGTGGTTATCTCGGGGAATTTCTTAATTAATGCCGCCACGAAATCCTTTTTCTTGGGGAACATATTGTTCGCTCCAACCAGAGTTACAAGTATTTCTCCGCTCGTCTTTCCCACGCGCACCAGAACGTGCTTCAAAAATCCGCTTCCCATGCCGATGTCATACGGGCGGATTTTGAAGGAGCGAAGAAGCTCGCGTATTCCGAGAATGATATTATCCGCGCGTTCGTCGTTCAGGAAACACTTGTCAACACCGACAATTCCGTTCCTCGACGACTGATACACACCCGAGATTATCTTCCCGCTTCGGTCGCTGCGGAAAACCGCCTGCACCTTATTGCGGTAATTATAGGGGTTCTCCATAGGGACAATCGGCTTTACCTCGCCGAACTGTCCGAGCAGCTTTTCAACGTCTTTCTGCTTGTATTGCAGCTGCTGCTCGTAGGTCATATTAGAAAGCTGGCAGCCGCTGCATTTCTTGGCAACGGGGCAGGTTTTGTTGTTAATCATAGACTCATTCCTCACAAATAACTATCGTTTGTTTAATTATACTATTATTATTTCCTTTCGTCAAGGGGGAAGGATTATGTGTTCTTTGAAAAACAAAAACGCGGCTTTCCAAAAAGGAAAACCGCGATTTTCTATTATTCAAATCAGTCCGCAAACAGCGGAGTGGAGAGGTATCTGTCACCTGTATCGGGGAGGAGAACCACGATATTCTTCCCCTCATTTTCGGGGCGCTTTGCAATCTCAATTGCAGCCCAGAGTGCCGCACCGGAGGAAATTCCCACAAGCACGCCCTCTTTTCTTCCCACAAGCTTACCTGTTGCGAATGCGTCCTCGTTGACTACGGGAATAATCTCATCGTAAACCTTGGTGTTCAGCACTTCGGGAACGAAGCCTGCGCCTATTCCTTGGATTTTGTGCGGTCCTGCCGTACCCTCCGAGAGAACGGGGGAGCTCTTCGGCTCGACTGCGACTACCTTTACGTTCGGGTTCTTGGATTTCAGGTATTCGCCGACGCCCGTTACCGTACCGCCTGTGCCTACTCCCGCAACGAAAAAGTCAACCGCGCCGTCGGTGTCCTCCCAGATTTCGGGACCTGTTGTCAGGCGGTGCGCTTCGGGATTAGAGGGGTTGGTAAACTGGGAGGGGATAAACGCGCCGGGCGTTTCCTTTGCGAGTTCCTCAGCCTTTGCTATTGCGCCTTTCATTCCCTTTGCGCCCTCGGAAAGTACGAGCTCCGCGCCGTAGGCTTTCATAAGCTGTCTGCGCTCCACGGACATCGTTTCGGGCATTACAATGATGATACGATAACCGCGAGCTGCCGCAACGGACGCAAGACCAATTCCCGTGTTGCCGCTGGTGGGCTCAATTATTACGGAATTTTTATTGAGAATACCCTTAGCTTCCGCGTCATCAATCATCGCCTTTGCAACTCTGTCCTTGACAGAGCCTGCGGGATTGAAATACTCCAGCTTTGCAAGAATTTTCGCTTTCAGTCCGAATTCTTCCTCAATATGGGTGAGTTCAAGAAGCGGTGTTTTGCCAATAAGCTCGTCTGCGGATTTATAAATGTTAGCCATAATGATACACTCCTTATTCTACTGCCTTAAACGCCTCGTCAAGCGCGGCGATAAGGTCGTTTATGTTCTCAATTCCGATTGAAAGGCGAATGGTGTTGGGCTTGATACCCTGCTCGGCAAGCTCCGCTTCGGTGAGCTGCGAGTGTGTTGTGCTTGCGGGGTGGATAACCAGCGATTTAACGTCCGCAACATTTGCAAGCAGAGAGAAAATCGGAAGATTATCAATAAACTTCTGCGCGGTTTCAGCGTTTCCCTTGATTTCAAAGGTGAAGATTGAGCCGCCGCCGTTCGGGAAGTACTTCTTGTAGAGCTTGTGGCTCGGTTCGGATTCCAGAGACGGGTGGTGAACCGCTTCAACCTGCGGGTGATTATTGAGGTACTGTACTATTTTCAGCGCATTCTCAACGTGGCGTTCAACACGCAGAGAAAGCGTTTCCAAGCCCTGCAGGAAAAGGAAAGCGTGGAACGGGGAGAGCGTTGAGCCGGTATCGCGGAGAAGAATTGCGCGGATATAGGTAACGAACGCCGCGCTTCCCGCTGCCTGAGCGAACGATACTCCGTGATAGCTGGGGTTCGGCTCGGAAATCCACGGATACTTGCCCGAAGCCGCCCAATCGAAACCGCCGTCTACGATAACGCCGCCGATTGCCGTGCCGTGACCACCGATAAACTTAGTCGCCGAGTGAACTACAATATCTGCGCCGTATTCCAGCGGCTTTACAAGGTAGGGAGTAGCGAAAGTGGAGTCCACAACCAGCGGAATTCCGTGCTTGTGCGCTACCTTTGCAACCTCCTCAATGTCGATGATATTGGAGTTGGGGTTGCCGAGTGTTTCGATATAGATTGCCTTGGTGTTATCCTGAATTGCGTTCTCAAACGCATTTTCCTCGCTCGGGTCAACGAACGTCGTTGTAATACCCGAGGAAAGCGGAAGAGTGTGTGCAAGCAGATTGTATGTACCGCCGTAGATAGTCTTGGAAGCCACGATATGCTCGCCGCTTCTTGCAAGCGCCAGAATGGTGTAGTTGATTGCCGCCGCGCCCGAAGCTGTCGCCAGTGCCGCTGAGCCGCCTTCAAGAGCCGCTATTCTGCGTTCAAAAACGTCTTGGGTGGGGTTTGTCAGTCTGCCGTAGATGTTACCCGCGTCGCGGAGTCCGAAACGGTCAGCCGCGTGCTGGCTGTTGTGGAATACGAACGAGGTGCTTGCGTAAATCGGCACCGCTCTTGCGTCGGTAGTGGGGTCTGCGGTTTCCTGTCCTATGTGAAGCTGCTTTGTTTCAAAGCTCCAGTTATTTGAATTCTTGATGTCTGACATAATAATATTCTCCTTTATTTCATAATGATTAAAGCGTTTTAACTTGTTTCCGATAGCGTCTTGGCGATTAAAATATCACATTCGACACATTCGGTTAATAAGGGGAATATCACAACATCGGTTGCGGAATGATTTGTTCATACAAATCTTGCTCCTTTGGATTATTTCCTATCTGTTTAGTAGGTTAATGTGATTATAGCACGCTGAACCTAGTTTGTCAATAGGTTTTTGGG
>JBJESC010000410.1:0-6554 GCA_051882615.1 Oscillospiraceae bacterium | reverse complement strand
ACGCGATTGAAACTCACGTCAAGAGCGGCGGATATGCTTGTGCCGAGAAGTTCATAGGTCACGGCGTCGGACGCGAGATGCACGAAGAGCCCGAGGTTCCGAACGTGGGCAAGGCGGGTCACGGACCGAGACTTATGGCAGGAATGACGATAGCGATTGAACCGATGGTGAACTCACACTTCCCGAATGTAAATATACTCGGCGACAAGTGGACGGTGGTAACAACGGACGGAAGCCTGTCCTGCCACTTTGAACACACAGTCGCAATCACAAACGGCGAACCGCTGATATTGACATTGGAGAGCCACTAATGATTTTGGAGAGTGTAAAAGCGGGAAGCGTGATAATAAGCTCCGCGGGACACGACAGCGGCAGAGTAATGGTCGTAACCGCAGCCGAGGATAACGTTGTATACGTTGCGGACGGCAAGGAGCGCAAATTGGCAAACCCGAAGAAGAAAAACATCAGGCATGTCCGCCCGACGAAGAGCACGATAGAGCTTTCGGGACTAACGGACAAGAAATTGCGGCAGACGCTCAGAGCGTTCGTATTACAGGAGAGTGAATAGCTTGTCAAAAGAAGATGTATTGGAAGTTGAAGGAAAAATTCTGGAAGCACTGCCGAATGCACAGTTCAAGGTAGAGCTTTCCAACGGTCACCAGATTCTCGCGCACATCAGCGGCAAGCTGCGGATGAACTACATTCGCATTCTGCCGGGCGACAGCGTGACTGTCGAGATGTCGCCGTACGATTTAACAAAGGGCAGGATAATCTGGCGCGCAAAGTGAGCCGGAAATCCGCCGCAGAACCTTTTAAGGAGGTAATACAATGAAAGTCAGACCTTCGGTTAAGCCCATGTGCGATAAGTGCAAAGTAATCAAGCGCAAGGGTAAAGTAATGGTAATATGCGTTGAGCCGAAGCATAAGCAGAGACAGGGCTAAACACAGAAAAATAAGGAGGAAAAAGCTATGGCAAGAATTGCAGGCGTGGATTTGCCGAAAGAAAAGCGCGTAGAAATCGGTCTTACCTATGTATACGGCATCGGCAGAAAGTCCGCAAATGATATTCTGGCGAAGGCGGGAGTAAATCCCGATACCCGCGTTAAGGACCTTACCGATGACGAGGAGAACGCAATCCGTGAAGTTATCGACAAGGACGGATATGTAGTAGAGGGCGACCTGAGAAGAATGGTAGCGCTCAACATCAAGCGTCTGGTAGAAATCAACTGCTACCGCGGAATGCGTCACCGCAAGGGACTTCCCGTTCGCGGACAGCGCACCAAGACAAACGCGAGAACACGCAAGGGTCCCAAGAAGACTATTGCAAACAAGAAGAAGTAATAGGAAAGGCGGTAAATAAATGGCACAGGCTAAGAAACAGGTTGTTCGCAGACGCCGTGAGCGCAAGAACATCGAAAAGGGCGCTGCTCATATTCAGTCGTCGTTCAACAACACAATCGTCACACTCACCGACCTTCAGGGAAATGCTCTTTCGTGGGCTTCCGCAGGCGGACTTGGCTTCAGAGGCTCCAAGAAGTCTACTCCCTTCGCAGCGCAGACCGCAGCGGACGTTGCTGCAAAGGCTGCTATGGAGCACGGCCTCAAGACGGTTGAAGTATATGTAAAGGGCCCCGGTCAGGGACGTGAGGCAGCAATCAGAGCGCTTCAGGCAGCAGGTCTCGAGGTTACTATGATTAAGGATGTAACCCCCATTCCCCACAACGGATGCAGACCCCCCAAGCGCAGACGTGTATGACCTGCATTACAGGAATTACACCACAAGTTTAAGAGTAATCCGAGCGCAACGTTTGCTCGGAGTCGGCTGAACCAAGAAGCCGATATTGATTTGATTAACGGAGGAAAAATAATATGGCAGTAAATCGCGATCCGATTTTGAAGAAGTGCAGAAGCCTTGACATCAGCCCGATTGTTCTCGGCTACTCTGAGAATAAGAAGTCCAAGAGATTCCAGAAGGACGGCGCACGCCGTAAGAAGGTATCCGAGTACGGACAGCAGCTCAAGGAAAAGCAGAAGCTGAAGTTCATCTACGGCGTACTTGAAAAGCAGTTCTATCACTACTACGAGCTTGCTATCAAGGAAGAGGGTATCGCAGGTGAGAACCTCATCAGAATTCTCGAAAGCCGTCTTGATAACATCGTATTCAGAATGGGTCTTGCAATTACCCGCCGTGAGGCTCGCCAGCTCGTTAGCCACGGTCATTTCTGTGTGAACGGTAAGAGAGTGGACATTCCCTCTTACAGGGTTAAGGTAGGCGATACAGTTTCTCTTTGCGATAAGTCCAAGAAGTCCAAGAAGTTCGAGCAGATCGAAGAGGTTGCAGGCGGACGTCTTACTCCTATGTGGCTTGACGTAGACAAGGAGAAGAAGGCAGCGAAGGTTACACGTCCTTTCCAGCGCGACGATCTCGACTTCGAGATTGCTGAACACCTGATTATCGAGTTGTATTCTAAATAATTGCTTCTTAGCATACAGATATTTAGTGCAGTTATTTTTAATTCATTCCAACGGACAAGTGTTCCGCGGAAAAACGCCTTGCCGATTAAGAACGAGATTTTGCGTCAATACTCTTGTTGGCAGAGTGCGTTTAGCGGAGTGATTTAAAATTAACAGGAATACAGCGGGGCGAGGTTCGGAATATAACACTCCGACGCATTGCCTCTTGTACAGGATAATTAAAAGCGTTCCCCCGTGGGGACGCCGACGGAGAAGCTGGTGGGAGGAGTACCAAATGCTTGAAAAAATTGAAAAGCTCAATATCGAGACCTTCAAGTTAAGGTCTGACGGAACTTATGGAATGTTCGTTCTGGAGCCTCTTCAGAGCGGATACGGAAACACTCTGGGCAACAGCCTCAGAAGGGTTTTACTCTCCTCATTGCCGGGAGTTGCGGCGACATCTGTTAAGATTGATGGCGTTCAGCACGAGTTTTCGACTATTCCCGGTGTAAAAGAAGACGTTACTGAAATAGTTCTCAATATCAAAGGCCTCAGAGCGAAGATGTACGGCGAAGCTCCCAAGACAATCTACATTGAGGCTGAAGGCGAATGTGAAGTAACCGCAGGCGACATCAAGACGGACAGCGAGGTTGAAATCCTCGATCCCGGAATGCATATAGCAACCCTCAGCGCGGGCGCAAGACTCTATATGGAGATTACGCTCGACAGAGGCAGAGGCTATGTGTCGGCTGAGCAGAACAAGGTTCAGCTCAACCCTGTTATCGGCGTAATCCCGATTGACAGTATCTACACACCCGTCCTCAAGTGCAATTACACAGTTGAGAACACCCGTGTAGGTCAGCGTACAGACTACGAAAAGCTCATTATCGAAATCTGGACAGACGGAACAATCTCCGCAAAGGAAGCAGTTTCCTATGCCGCAAAGATACTCATTGAGCGTTTGTCGCTGTTTGCAGAGTTGTCTGACGAAACCAATCCCCAGGAGCTTATGGAGACGAAGGAAGAGAGCCGCAAGGACAAGGTTCTCGAAATGACAATCGAGGAGCTCGAGCTGTCTGTACGTTCCTTCAACTGCCTCAAGCGCGCAGGTATCAACACTGTTGAGGACTTGGTAAACAAGTCGCCCGAGGATATGATGAAGGTGAGAAACCTCGGAAAGAAGTCGTTCGACGAGGTTAAGGCAAAGCTCCAGTCTTTGGGCTGCGACCTTATGAGTTCCGAGGAAAACGGCTGATAAAGCCATTAAGTGAAATTTACGTTTAGGCGTTGCGTTAAATACGCATTATTCCGCAGAAGGGAGAAAAGAAAATGCCGGGTTCAAGAAAGCTTGGAAGAACCAGCGACCACAGAAAGGCTATGCTCAGAGGCATGGTAACATATCTGTTGGAGCAGGGAAAAATTGAGACCACCGTTACTCGTGCGAAGGAAGTTCGCGCAGAGGCGGAGAAGATGATTACTCTTGGTAAGGCAAACACACTGCACACAAAGCGTCAGGTGTTCTCTTACGTTACCAAGGAGGCTGTTGCTAAGAAGCTGATCGACGAGATCGCTCCTAAGTATGCCGATAGAAACGGCGGCTACACCAGAATTTATAAGATTGGTCCGCGCCGCGGCGACGCAGCAGAGATGGCTATCATCGAGCTGGTTTAATCCAATAATCCATAACACTGAAACAGGGGATTTTTTCCCCTGTTTTTTGTATTTAGGGATACGCACCCCCACCCTCTGCTTTGGGGCTTCGCCCCAACCCCGTTTATTTTTTCTTCACTTGGGATGGCTGACGATTTTCTTTTTATCGGTGATACGCGCCCCCACCCCCTGCCCCCTCCCCAAGGGGAGGGGGTTCTAGTTTAAAGAATTCGTGGGGGCACTAACGTGCCCCCACACCCCCGTTTTGGGGGCAAAGCCCCCAAACCCCCAAGGGAATTCGTGCCTCTCTGCACTTCCCGATTGGGGGCGAAGCCCCCAAGCCCCTGTGCGGAGCTTTACTTCGAGTATGGGTGTTGTCCCAAGCCCCTCTTTTGCGCCGCGAGGTGTTGTTGGATTTTTAATTTCCGCGCCCTGATACCCCTCCCCCTGCCAAAGCTCGGGCGAAGCGAAGCGACGCACGAGATTTTACCCTCCCCAAAGGGGAGGGGGTTCTAGTTTAAAGAATTCGTGGGGGCACTAACGTGCCCCCACACCCCCGTTTTGGGGGCAAAGCCCCCAAACCCCCAAGGGAATTCGTGCCCCTCTGCACTCCCCGATTGGGGGCGAAGCCCCCAAACCCCCACGGATTATTCCCGCGAGTAGTTTCGCCACAGGGTTGCGGACTCGTCTAAGACCCTCTTGCTGCTAATCGGGAGTGTGCGACAAAAGAGCGCTATTGGAGAGGGCAACTGCCACAAAATAATCCCGCCCCGCTGGGAAGCGAGGCGTTGGTGCTATGTTTTTCCCCCGCTTTTTTTAAAAAAGCGGGCGGGGGTCTGGGGGCAGAGCCCCCAGCACTCGCGGCGCAAGCCGCGCACTCGGAGCGAAGCGACCACTCGCGGCGAAGCCGCGCACTCGGAGCGAAGCGACCTACTCGCGGCGAAGCCGCGCACTTGGAGCGAAGCGACCTACTCGCGGCGAAGCCGCGCACTCTCTTTTCACTCGCGGCGCAAGCCGCATACTTTCTACTCTCTGAAAAAAAGTGTTGAAATATTTCACGAAAAGTGGTATAATAAAAACTGATACCATTAAGGGAAACGGAGGGGCGGAAATGTCGAGATTTGAGGGGAAGCTGTGTCCTGTATGCAGGGAGCGGTTTAAGGAGAATGACGAAACGGTAGTCTGCCCTGTTTGCGGAACACCGCATCACAGAGCGTGCTACTTAGCGCAGAACAAGTGCGCGCTGGAGGACAGACACGGGGAATTTGAGTGGAACGGAACGCTTCCCGACGAGGACGAAATCACGGCTTCCGAAGAGCGCCCCGATATTAACGAAGAAACAGAAGAACCCGCCGACAAGAGCCGTTCGTTGGCGGCATTGGAGGCATATCTGAAAAACCTTGAGGTTGAGGCTAAGGCGGTTAAGGAGCGGGACGACGATTCCCCCGAAGCGATGCTGGATAAACAGATAAAGCGCGAGATAGAGGGAATGATGGGGATAATCCCGGGGTTTTCAAATCCCGAAACAGACGAGTACTATATGCAGATACGGGATAATCTGGCGAATCCTCTGCGGGGACTGGACGGCGTTTCGATGCGGGAGCTGACGTTCTTCACGGCAACGTCAATCTGGCATTTCTCGAAAAATTTCGCGGCGTTCTGCGCACACACGAAGAAGGCTTCGTTCAATCTTCCGAGCGGATTTTTCGCGCCCGTGTATCAGTTCTTCCGTAAAATGGACGGTTTGGCGTTTGTTCTGCTGGTGATTTCGGCGCTGTCTGAGGGTGTTCCCTACCTGCTTCTTAAAATGGGGAGCATAACAGAGACTGCGGCAAACGCGATTTTTATGTTTTCGGGGGCGGTTATGCTGGCGGTTATGGTGCTGCTGTGCATATTCGGAGATTACCTCTACTACCGCCATGCGGTAAAGCGTATTCGTCAGATCCGCGCGAAATTCGACGACGGAAAGGCGGAGGGCTACTACGAGGCGCTCGCCGCAAAGGGCTGCCCCTCATGGCTGCGCGCTATAATCGCAATTCTCGCCGTTTATCTTGCGGAAGCCATCATTCTCCTGTATATCGCGAAATTCGGTCAGGCTGCGGGGACATTGATATAATTTTTTGCACCTAACCCACCTAACCCAGCCAACCATAAGATGAAATCCACAAAAAGGAAACCAACACGAAATGATACAGGCTCTTAAACGCTTCTACTCAAATTTCGGCGACCGCGGAATAATGTTCGTCATGTTCGCGGTCAGCGTGGTAGCCCATTCCCTCATGGCGATGTGCATGGAGCTGCCCGCGATAGATCCCGATGAGATAGGCGTTGCCAGCATTGCCGCATTCTACTCCGGCAGGGACTGGTCTGCGCTTATGGGTCAGATAAGCTATTATTACGGATATATTCAGGCGGTATTGTACACACCGCTTTTCCTGCTGTTCAACAAT
>JBJESC010000409.1:0-6584 GCA_051882615.1 Oscillospiraceae bacterium | reverse complement strand
GTCGTCGGTCATCATCTTGAGTTCAGCGGAAACCGCCTTGAACTCGTCCTCAAGGATAACCAAATCCTTGTTTCTGAAGCCTACGATAGAGTGAACCTCGCAGCCGAGGTTATGTAACTTCTTAGCGATAGGATATGCGATAGCGCAGCCTACTCCGCCGCCCACAACAGCCACCTTCTTCAGTCCGTCTGTGTGAGAGGGTACTCCGAGAGGACCTACGAAATCGTGAATAAACTCGCCCTCCTCCAGATGATTGAGCTTCTCGGTAGTAGCACCGACAATCTGGAATATGATGGTGATTGTGCCCTTTTCGCGGTCGAAATCCGCAACGGTAAGCGGAATACGCTCGCCGTTCTCGTCAACGCGCAGAATTATGAACTGACCGGGCTCTGCCTTGGCAGCGACCATAGGAGCGTCAACTTCCATAAGCGTTACGGTGGGGTTGAGAACTTTTTTCTTGACTATCTTGTACATTACAGTTGCTTCCTCCTCGATATATTTATAAGGTGTTTATATAACAGCCGTTATTTATGCGGCGGTTCTGACGCATAGTCCCGAAAGCACGGAAACGCGCGTTTTCACAAAAAACGGCACGGTCTCCGCAAACACTCTTTAGTATAACATATTCCGCAAACTTTTTCAAGTGGTTTTTTCTGCATTGGGATATGCTTTTCACGAATATTTCACACAAAACCGCTTGACAAAAATTTTTAATTGATTTATGATAATAAGATAGACAAAACAGTTTGTTGAAAAAGTACCAAATCAGGCTGACGAGAAAGGTGCAGATGCGAGGAAAAGCCTTGTCGACTAGGCTTTGTGCCTGTCGACAAGGCGCTGACGAAACAGATGTGCCTTTATCGGCAGACTGAGAAAGAAGGGACATAATGATAAAGACACTAATCAAATCAATCAGGGACGCGATAGTTCCCGCGATTATAACGCCGATTTTCGTGCTGTTGGAGTCGCTGGTGGAGGTGTCCATTCCGTCCGTAATGGCTGTTCTTATTGACGATGGCATTACGATGGGAAATATGGACGTTGTACTGAAATACGGCGTTATTCTCGCAGTGCAGACGCTGACTGCGCTGTTCTTCGGGGCGGTGGCGGGTTATACCGCATCACGCGCAAGCTCGCGGTTTTCGAGAAATCTTCGTCAGGATATGTACTACAATATCCAGAACTATTCGTTTGCGAATATCGACAAATTCTCGCCCGCTAGTCTGGTAACGCGCCTTACAACCGATGTTCAGCGTGTGCAGATGGCGTTTCAGATGCTTACCCGAATTACGTTCCGTGCGCCCGCAATGCTGATTTTTGCGTTTGTGTTCTCGTTCAGAACCAGCCGCAAGCTCTCCACGATTTTCTTGGCGGTAATTCCGTTCCTGATTATCGTGCTTGCGATTATAATTAAGGTGGCGTTCCCGATTTTCCGCAAGACGTTCACCGCGTATGACGACTTGAACGAGGTTGTCGAGGAGAACGTGCGCGGAATTCGCGTAGTCAAGAGCTTCGTCCGTGAGGAACACGAAAAGTCGAAGTTCCGCAGCGTGTCCGACCGCATCTTCACCCTGTTCAGCAAGGCGGAGAAAACCGTAGCGTTCAACGCGCCCGCAATGCAGATTTCCGTTTACACCTGCGTTATTCTGATTTCGTGGTTCGGCGCTCATGAGATAGTAGCAAGCGGAAACAGCGAAGCGCTGGGACTTACCACGGGCAACCTGATGTCGCTGTTCACCTACACAATGCAAATCCTGATGAGCCTTATGATGCTCTCGATGATTTTCGTTATGCTCACAATGTCCAAGGCGAGCGCAGACCGCGTGGTTGAGGTGCTTAACGAAAAGAGCGACATCACGGACGGCAAGCGCAATCTTAAGAGGATAAGGGACGGTTCAATCGAGTTTAAGAACGTGTCGTTCAAGTATTTCGCAACCTCGGAAAAGAGCGCTCTCGACCACATCAATCTCAAAATCAACTCGGGCGAAACTATCGGTATTATCGGCGGTACGGGTTCTTCAAAATCCACGCTTGTGCAGATGATTCCGCGACTGTATGACGCAACCGAGGGCGAGGTGCTGGTAGGCGGCGAGAATGTCCGCGATTACAACCTTGAAGCACTCCGCTGGGGCGTTGCAATGGTGCTCCAGAAGAACGTGCTGTTCAGCGGAACAATCGCCGAAAACATTCGCTGGGGTGACGAATACGCTTCGGACGAGGAGGTGCAGAGAGTATGCCGTCTCGCCTGTGCGGACGAGTTTATTCAGAGCTTCCCCGAGGGCTACAACACCCACATCGAGCAGGGCGGAACTAACGTTTCGGGCGGTCAGAAGCAGCGTCTGTGCATAGCGCGTGCGCTTCTCAAAAAGCCGAAAATTCTTATTCTGGACGACTCCACCTCCGCAGTTGACACCAAGACGGATGCGGCTATCCGAAAGGCATTCCGCGAGGAAATTCCCGACACCACCAAGCTGATTATCGCGCAGCGCGTTTCCAGCGTATGTGACGCGGACAAGATAATCGTTATGGATAACGGAAAAATCGTTGAGTTCGGCACTCCCGATGAGCTGTACAACAACGGCGGTATTTACCGTGAGATTTACGACTCCCAGAATAAAGGCACGGACGAGGATTCACCCGTGAATCTCGGCAAGGAGGTGAGCGACAATGGCTAATCACGGAAATATGAGACCTCCCAAGGGCGCGCGAGTTCCCGTTAAGGTCAACAAAAAGACGGTAAAGCGCTTGCTGTCGTATATGAAGCCGTTCACACCGCAGCTTATCGCGGTTTGCGTGTGCATTCTCATCACCTCGGGAGCGTCGGTAGCTTCGTCGCTGTTCCTCAAAACGCTGATTGACGACTACATTCTCCCGCTGGTGGGCTCTGCCGCTCCCGACTATTCGGGGCTGCTGGGTGCGCTGTTCAGGATAGGAATACTGTTTGCGGCGGGAGCGCTCTCCGCTCTGCTCTACTCGCGGATTATGGCTACCGTATCACAGGGGGTTCTCCGCAAGGTGCGCGACGATATGTTCTCGCACATGCAGTCGCTCCCGATTAGCTACTTCGACACGCACTCTCACGGCGACGTAATGAGTTTTTACACCAACGATGCGGACGCAATGCAGCAGATGCTCTCGCAGGCTATTCCGCAGGCGATTTCCTCGGGAGTAACCATAATCGCGGTGTTCTGCTCGATGCTGTCGCTGTCGGTGTGGCTGACGCTCACGGTGGTGGTATTCCTCGTGTTTATGCTGATGATTACCGCGGCGGTTGCGGGTAAGTCGGGCAAGTTCTTTATGGCGCAGCAGAAATCAATGGCTGACGTCAACGGTTATATCGAAGAAATGATTAACGGTCAGCGCGTAATCAAGGTTTTCTGCCGCGAGGAGAAGTCCAAGGAAGCCTTCAACGGCAAGAACTCCGACCTGTGCGAAAACACCTGCAAGGCGAACGCCTACGCGAATATTCTTATGCCCGTCAACAACTGTCTGGGTTATCTGCTCTATGTAGTACTGGCGATTGTGGGCGGCTACCTTGCGATTAACGGAGTAACAAATGTTGCCTGCTTTACCGTAAACACGCTGTCGCTGGGAGCTATCGCCTCGTTCCTCCAGCTTTCGAGAAGCTTTATAGGTCCTATCGGTCAGATTTCCCAGCAGATGAACTCGGTGGTTATGGCAATGGCGGGCGCGGAGCGTATCTTCACCCTGCTTGACGAGCAGCCCGAAACCGACAACGGCTACGTCACCCTCGTAAACGCAAAGCGCGAAGGCGGCAAGCTTGTTGAAGCGGACGAAGTAACCCACCTCTGGGCTTGGAAGTACCCTCACTCGGACGGCTCGGTAACCTACACCGAACTAAAGGGCGACATTGTAATGGACGATGTGGACTTCGGCTATGTTCCCGAAAAAACCGTACTTCACAATATCGACCTGTACGCCGAGCCGGGACAGAAAATCGCGTTCGTGGGCGCAACAGGCGCGGGCAAGACCACTATCACCAACCTCATCAACCGCTTTTACGACATTGCGGACGGAAAAATCCGCTATGACGGAATTAACATCAACAAGATAAAGAAAGCGGATTTGCGCCGCTCGCTGGGCGTGGTTCTCCAAGAAGTAAGTCTGTTTACGGGAACGGTAATGGACAATCTGCGCTACGGTAAGCCGAACGCAACGGACGAGGAGTGCATCGCGGCAGCGAAGCTCGCAAACGCGGACGGATTTATCCGAATGCTCCCCGAGGGCTACAATACGGTGCTGCACGGCGGCGGAAGCGGGCTTTCGCAGGGACAGCGCCAGCTTCTCTCCATTGCGAGAGCGGCGGTTGCCGACCCGCCCGTTATGATTCTGGACGAGGCGACAAGCTCCATTGATACCCGAACCGAAGCTATCGTTCAGGCGGGAATGGACGCGCTGATGAAGGGCAGAACGGTATTCGTAATCGCGCACCGTCTCTCCACGGTCAAAAACTCGGACGTGATTATGGTGCTCGACCAAGGAAGAATAATCGAACGCGGAAGCCACAATAAACTGATTGCCGAAAAGGGACAGTACTATCGTCTATACACAGGAGCTTTCGAGTTGGACTAAACAAACAATCCCCCTTGAACACGGTTTTCGTGCCAAGGGGGATTATCTTATTTTCGGTTTATTATTTGCCTATGAATTCACGCACTAAAGAATTATCGGGAACGATTTTTCTATCGACAGAGGAGAGAATTTTCAGGAACTCCTCCATATCGGCATAATCCGCATAGTCGGAATATGTTTCTGAGGCTTCCCGCAGTTCGGGGAGCAGAATATCACGGTACACCAGCGGCTCGTAGCCGATAAACGTGTCAATATCGAAATCCGCGCGGTGCTTGAACGGCATTATGTAGAGGTTTTCGCCGCGCTCCACGGACTTGAAGAACTCCATAGTCTCCGCAAAGCAACGTCCTCTGTACAGCTTATCTCGGATAAGGCGGCGCATAAGGCGGATTTTCGAGGGGTGGAGAAGCCGCTCACCGTCCGCAATTCGCGTTCTTACGCTGACGTAAATGCAGGTGGTGTAGCTCTCGCTCTCGCCCGTAAGCAGAGGGTTCAGCGCGTGTATTCCCTCGAGGATTACCACGTCGCCCTTTTCGCATTTCAGCTTCATTCCGGGGCAGCGCTCCTGACGTGCAAAGTCGAATGACGGAATATCAATCTCCTCGCAGCGGGAAAGCTTCTCCAAATGTTCGCGGAAAAGCGCTATATCCAGCCGCTGGGGGCTTTCAAAGTCGATTTTTCCGTTCTCGTCGCGAGCGTCCTCCATCTGCGACATAGGCAGGAAGTAGTTATCCATACTGATGACGTGCGCGGTGCAGTCCATCGTCCCGAGAAGATTTGCAATACGCATTGCGGTGGTGGTCTTTCCCGAACCCGAAGGTCCCGAAACCAGCACGACAGGCCGCTCGGCGCGGCGCTCGAATATCGCATTAGCCGCCTTTCTTATCTCGTCGGCATAGCGCTTCTCGCTGTTCGATACGATAACGTGGGGTTCTTTCGCCATAGAATTGAGCTTTTCAACCGAAATACATTCCATACTTTCGCCCTCTCATTCGTAGAAATTAAGAAAATTTGTTCTGAACTCGTTTTCATTCTTTGAAACCGCCAGCGCCCACATTGCTTTCATACACGCGTATTCAACAGACATCTTCCCCGCGTCAATCACGCGCTCGGAGAGCCTGTTTCCCACCTCGTACAGAGCGAGATTGCTCCCTCCGCGCAGAACCTGTGTTCCCATAATGACGATTACTCCGCGGGAGAGAAGCTCCGCCAGCCACTCGTCATATCCTCCGACCTCGGGCAGACCGCCCGTGCCAAATCCGCGGACTATCACCGCCCGCGTCTCGCTTCGGATAAGCGGCGGCTTTGCTCCGGGGACGAGGAACACCGCCTCAACCCGCTCGTCAAGCGCGTTATAGAAGCGAACCTCTCCGTCCGAATGGGGAATGCCCTCGGTGAACGTTACCCCGCGTTCGTCAAAATATACAATCGGGGGAAAATTCACACTTTCAAACGCCTTTGCCGCCGTGCTGTGGATCTTGGAAACGCGCCGTCCGTCATAGGCGAACTTCCCGAAAACAACGCAAACTCCCGCCGCACGGTCATCACACGCAAAGGCAAGCGCGTTTTGGAGATTTCCCTTAGCGTCCGTGCCCTTGGTTTCCATCGGGAGCATACTCCCCGTGAGCACAACGGGCTTCGCGCTGTTCCGTACAAGGCAGGACAACGCCGCCGCGGCATACCCCAGAGTATCCGTGCCGTGCGTTATCACAAACCCGTCGAATTCTCCGTAATTATCGTGAATTATCCCCGCAAGCTCTGTCCAGCGTGCGGGGGTCATATTTGTGCTGTCCAGCGAGAACGGCGACACCGCCGAAATCTCACAGCTTTCGGGCAGCCGTTCCAGCCTTGAAAGCAGGCTCTGCGCCGACTTTACGGGGCTTCTGTCCTCGTCAGTATCGGGACAGGCGATTGTGCCGCCCGTGGTGATAAGCAGAATTTTCCGCATGGATAGGACTATCTCGGCTCTACGATAAACTTCATCGCAGTAC
>JBJESC010000408.1:0-1750 GCA_051882615.1 Oscillospiraceae bacterium | reverse complement strand
AAATCTTTAAGCTCTGTGCAGAGAAAGATGTAATCACAATCGCAGACGAGGTACAAACAGGCGTAGGAAGAACCGGTAAATTCCTCTGCGGCGAACACTTCGGCAAAAAGACTGACCTCACGACATTGGCAAAAGGCTTGGCGGGCGGTGTTCCGATTGGGTGCTGCATCTCGGGAGACAAATGCAAGGACGTTCTTGTTCCGGGAACTCATGGTTCTACATTCGGCGGAAACCCTATCGCCTGCGCGGGTGGTCTTGCAGTCCTTAACACGCTGACAAAGCCCGGGTTTATGGACGAGGTTGCCGCTAAGGGTGAATACATACGCAAGAAGCTGCTCGAAATCCCCGAAGTTAATTCTGTTTCGGGAAAGGGTTTGATGATAGGAATTGAACTTAAAACCAAAAAAGCTGCCGATATTGTAAAAGCGGCACTCGAGAACGGACTTCTGCTGTTAACAGCCAAAACAAAGGTTCGCCTGCTCCCTCCTCTTACAATCTCCTACGAGAAAATCGACAAGGGACTTGCAATTCTAACAGACTTACTGAAATAATGAAAGGATAACTACTATGAAGCATTTATTGAAATTACTTGATTTGAGCACAGAGGAAATCATTGACATTATCAACCTTGCGGACCAGCTTAAATACGAGCAGAAGCATGGAATTCCTCACAATATCCTTAAGGGTATGACTTTGGGAATGATTTTCCAGAAGGCTTCCACAAGAACTCGTGTTTCGTTTGAAACCGGTATGTACCAGCTTGGAGGTCAGGCACTCTTCCTCTCCTCTAAGGAACTCCAGATTGGACGCGGCGAGCCTGTTCAGGATACAGCACGCGTTCTCTCGCGCTACCTCAACGGCATTATGATTCGTACCTTTGAGCAATCCGAGGTTGAAAATCTTGCTGAATACGGAAGCATTCCGATTATTAACGGACTCACTGATTTCTGCCACCCCTGTCAGGTACTTGCTGACCTCCAGACTATCCGCGAATATAAGAACAAGCTGGACGGTTTAAAATTCTGCTATATCGGCGATGGAAACAACATGGCAAACTCCCTTACTGTTGGCTGTCTGAAGGTCGGTATGAGCGTTACACTCGCTTGTCCCGAGGGCTACTACCCCGACAAGCAGGTTCTCGACTTTGCTAAGAACTACAGCAACTTCAAGATTGTAAGCAGCCCTGTTGAAGCAGCTGCGGACGCTGATGTTCTGTACACTGACGTTTGGGCTTCTATGGGACAAGAGGGCGAAGCTGAGAAGCGTAAGGTTGCATTCAACGGCTACCAGATTAACGATGATGTTATGAAGTCTGCAAAGTCCGATGCTATTGTCCTCCACTGCCTGCCTGCTCACCGTGAAGAAGAAATAACCGCCAAGGTGTTTGAACAGCACGCAGCGGAAATCTTCGACGAGGCTGAAAATCGTCTCCACGCCCAGAAGGCTGTTATGGTCAGACTGATGGCTCCCGAGAACTAATTTCATACTTGAAAAATACGGAGAGGCTTTGAATTTTCAAAGCCTCTTTTTTATAATAGCAGTGATTTTTAATAGATATTGCGTAAAATAAATCTTTTACGCTTTCTATTGTTTTAAAGAAAATGACTGAACCATTTTTAACGATTCAGTCATTTTTCATTATTTCAATATCTTGAGCTCAAGCTTTTTCTTCTGAGGTTTTTGAGAATCCGCTTCCTTATACTCGGGAGCTTCAAACCAGAAGGTACTTCCCTTTCCCTCACTGCTTTCT
>JBJESC010000407.1:0-1754 GCA_051882615.1 Oscillospiraceae bacterium | reverse complement strand
AAATGAAATTCACAGTACACATTGAAGAACACATACGTCAAGTTTTTGAGGTCGAAGCCGAGGACATCGGCGAGGCAATGGAAATTGCAAAAGAAAAATATAGGTACGGTCATTTTGTTGTTGAACCTGATGGGTATCCAACAGCAAAACTTATGAGGGTAGAAAATGACTGTGAATCAACAGAATGGTGTGAATTTTAATATGAATTTCACCGAAAAAGAAAAGCCTATAAAATGATTGATGAAACGAATTTTGAGGAGAATGAACTATGAGCTATGAACTTATAAATCGCATCACTGTCAAAAAAGACGGTGTGTATATCAGCTCGCACAGTAACAACGACACTGCGCCGTTTCACAGCCACAGAATTAAAAGCCTCTCCGATATTTATTTCGAGAAAGGTGAACTTGCGCTTGATACTGCGTTAGTTGAGCTTTTGTTATACAACTGCGAACTTCGAGGAGAACACCCCAGTGTACAGCGTTTCCGAAAAGTTTTCGAATCTTCTGCGTTTGATAAACTTCGGAAAATAAAGAACGACAAAATCGAAACACGATTTGATGGACTTCCTGAAGATGTTCGCACAGAAGTTTTACTCTGTACTGCAAATACAGAAGAAGCAAAGGCATTCTGTGTTTTTGAAAAAGATGTGAATTACCAATTCTGCCTTGCTGTTGCAAAACTGCTTCCGTTGAGAAGCCCCATTCCCGTTGAAGACCTTGATGAGTTTTACATCATCGAAAATGACCACGACAAAGACTATGGAGTAAGCTATGCTTGGTGGGGTGATGTAGAAGGGGATAAAGGCGGAACTGTTGCCGCGCCGAGAATCGATTTGTACAAACATCGTTTTCACGTTTCTGATACAACCACGGAAGAACATCTTGATGATTTTGAGAGCATAGCGAGTAAGTACGGCGAATCCGAGCGATTGAATGATATGCTTGACGCTATCAATCAACATATGGATTGGTGGATGCAGGCTCCGCTTACCAAAAAGCAGGCGCAGAACATTCCACAATATCCGTATTACCGTATGCTTGATGTTCTCAAAGCAGGGTTTTCCGAACCCAGAGCGATTTTTTACTATACATAAAAGGGGGATAATCTGTGATAAGATGCAATAACTGTATGTCTACATACAAATCTGAAGAAAATTTAAGCCTTATCGTCGAGAAATCAGAATTTTATGATGGCGATTGGCATACGACAGACCGATTTATATATGATCCGGAATTGGAGCTTAATGACACCGAAACCGAAAGATATGAAACTTTTAAAGGCTGTCCATTTTGCCTTGCTGATGAGTATTTAATGGATTTATCTTCATATTCGGAAAGCGAGGTAAATGCATAATGTCATATAGTTTTGGGATGTTCTTTACGCCTGCGTCTACTTTCGCAAATGCTTTGAAAAAAGCACAGAAATTTGCGGAAGTACAAGGCGAAAAAGAAAACATCAAAAAAATTCTGGAAAGAGAAAAGTATTATTTTCCGAGTATGCGACATTGTTCTGCAAAAACGGAAAACGAAAAACTTTTTTTGCGAGAGGCTGACAGCCGCGCAATCGACGGCTTTTGCACTTTAGACTTCGTGTACTTCCATAAAGCAAAATTGCTCGCTTTGGTCGGGTGGTCGTATCCACAAGCTGAAAAGTATTTCAAAAAGCATGTTGGCTTTCAAAATTCTTGTGATCAAGATTATGAACGCGATGATTGGAAAGGCATAAAGCTTTTTGAACAGATTTGGGATGAA